>CAMJHX010000006.1 GCA_946405655.1 uncultured Clostridia bacterium | reverse complement strand
CTGCCGGAGGGACTCAAGAGCGCCGAGGAGCACGCGCGCACGATCCAGAATGCGCTGCCCAACCGGCGCGTCGCCTGCGTGCACGGGCGGATGAAGGCAAAGGACAAGGAGACGATCATGGCGGCCTTTGCAGCCGGCGAGACGGACGTGCTCGTGGCGACGACGGTGATCGAGGTCGGCGTGGACGTGCCGAACGCGGCGCTGATGATCGTGGAGAACGCCGAGCGCTTCGGCTTAAGCCAGCTGCACCAGCTCAGAGGCCGCATCGGGCGCGGAAAGTTCCAGTCCTACTGCATCCTCGTTTCCGACTCCGAGACGCCGGAGGCGAAGGCGCGGCTGCGCGTGATGAAAGAGACGTCCGACGGCTTCAAGATCGCGGAGGCGGATCTCAGACAGCGCGGGCCGGGCGACTTTTTCGGCAGCCGGCAGCACGGTCTGCCGGAGATGCACGTTGCCGATCTCTGCGACGACATGAACGTGCTGGAGGAGGCGAGAAACGCGGCGCAGGCGCTGCTGCAGCGCGACCCGAATCTCGACGAGCCGGGCAACCGGCGGCTGAAGGCGCAGTGCGACCGTCTGTTTGAGATCAACGCCGGACGGCTGAACTGAAATTCAGAGAAAAGAAAGAAATCTACGGTTGATTTTTTATCCGAAACGGCAGATAATAGAGAGGTAAAATACATATAGAAAGAAGGAAGACCAAAGTGAAAAAAAGAATCCTCGCATTGCTGCTGACCGTCCTGATGGTCACGGCGCTGCTTCCCTTCGGCGCATCCGCCGCGGGAGAGAAGCTGGTCGCCATCACCTTTGACGACGGCCCCTCGCAGTACACCTCGCAGCTGCTCGACGGTCTCGCCGCCCGCGGCGCAAAGGCGACGTTCTTCATGCTCGGCCAGATGGCAGAGAGCCGCAAGAGCATTGTCAAGCGCGCCTGGGAGGAGGGCCATCAGGTCTGCAGCCACAGCTACGATCACCCGAATCTCAACACCCTCTCTGCGGACGCCATCCGCAGCCAGTTCAGCCGCACGGACGCCATTCTGGACAGCGCGCTCGGCTTCGACGCAACGTTCATGATCCGCCCGCCGTACGGCAACGCCAACAAGACCGTGCTGAGCATCGGCGGCGTGCCGTTCTTCTACTGGTCCGTGGACACCGAGGACTGGAAGAGCCGCAACGCCGACAGCGTTTACAATGAAATTCTCCGCAGCACCAGAGACGGCTCCATCGTGCTGATGCACGACATTTACCCGACGACGATCACCGCCGCCCTGCGCGCGATCGACACGCTCAAGAGCCAGGGCTATCAGTTCGTGACCGTGGCGGAGCTGTATTACCGCAGAGGCGTGACACTGCAGAACGGCGTCATGCATTACTACTGCTATCCGAACAGCAACGGCACTGCCTCCGAGCTCGCGACGCCCTCGATCAAGCAGACCGCCGACCCGAACGGCGCGCTGAGCATCTCCATCACGGGCGACAGCCGCGGCTCGATCTACTACACCACGAACGGCGCGGTGCCGAACCCCGCCAACAGCAAGCGCTACACCGGTCCCTTCACGGTATCCGGCTCCTGCACGGTGAAGGCCGTGACCGTGGTGAACTGGAACAGCGTGCGCTCCAGACTCGCCTCCGTGAAGGTGGACTACATGCCCGCCGCCGCGCCGGTGATTGACATTCAGGACGGCGTGATTTCCATGACGAGCGCCACCGCCGGCGCCGTGATTCGCTATACCCTGGACGGCTCCGCCCCGACGAAGGACAGCACCGTTTACACCGAGCCCGTCGCCATCGAGAAGGGCACGACCGTAAAGGCCTACGCGATCGCGAGCGGCTACAACGCGAGCGCCACGATGCAGCTGACCTACACCGAAAACGGCAACCTGATGCAGGACGTCGCCGTGAACGACTGGTACTACAACGCGCTTGACCGCGCCGTGACGATGGGCATCATCAACGGCACCGCGCCGCAGGTCATGAGCCCGAACATCCCGCTGACGCGCGCGATGCTCGTGACGATGCTGCACCGCCTCGCCAAGCCCGAGGAGGAAGGCGCGCCCGCCTCCTTCCCCGACGTGAAGACCGGCGAATACTACTACGCGCCGCTCTGCTGGGCCGTGGAGCAGAAGATCGTCAACGGCTATCCGGACGGCACCTTCCAGCCGAACAAGAGCATCACCCGCGCGGAGCTGTGCGTGATGATCGCGCGGTATCTGCGCAGCATCGGCCATGAGCTGAGCACGGATCTGACCGTACTCGACCAGTTCAAGGACGGCAAGAGCATCGCCGACTGGGCGAAGCAGGACGTCGCCGCAATGGTGACGCTCGGCGTCATCAAGGGCTATGAGACCGGCACGGTCGGCGCCGAGAGAGGCGCGACCCGCGCCGAGGCCGTGACGATGCTGCTGCGCGCGGCGGATCTGCCCGCACCGCAGCAGGAGGAGCCCGATCCCGATGATCCCGAGCCCGCCGAGACCGAAAAGGCGCTCGCCGAGGTACTCAACGCCGTGAAGGGCGTGCAGCCCGAATCCGCCGGCTCCGGCGTGAGAGAGGTGGAGGCGGCCGTGATGCTCCTCAATTTCCTGCGCACGGACGACGCGCAGGACGTGAGCCTCGCCGAGCAGATGCAGACCTGGTATCAGGCGCTCGACGAGCAGGAGCAGAAGGCCTTCAACGCCGCCGCGGACAGCGTGCTCGTGCTCGCGCAGACCATCGCGAAGGGCGATATGACCGCCGAAGAGGTGCAGGTCCAGCTCGCCGATTCGACCCTGATTCTCGATCCGGTCGACCCGCAGGCGTTCCCGCACGATCTGCTGATCAAGTTTGCGGAGGCAGTCCATGCACTGACTGCGGAATAATACAGACAGAAAAGAGAGCCGCAGTGCGGCTCTCTTTTTTCAGCAGCGTATGAGATAGATTCCGAGCACGATCAGCGCCGTTCCGAGCAGGAACCACCAGAACGCCTTGGGCAGGATCATGCCTAGAATGATCGCGGCGCCCAGCGCGATGCAGATGAGACCCGGCAGCAGCCATTTTCGCCGCCATCTGCCCATAAAAAACCACCGCCTTCGACAGGATGCTGCTTCATCCTATGCTTAAGGCGGTGGTTTTGATTACTTGGAATCCTGTTTGTTTTTCTCCCACTCCGGGATGCTCTTCGCGATCTCATAGAGCCGCTCGTAGCTGCGGTAGCGCTCCGGGGCGATCTTTCCCGCCTCGAGCGCGGCGCGCACGGCGCAGTCCGGCTCCTTCAGATGGCGGCAGTCCGGAAAGCGGCAGCCGCCGAGAAAGGGCTGAAACTCCCGGAAGGCATGCTGCAGATCCTCGCAGCGGATGGGCTCGAGCAGCTCCACCTCGAAGGAGGCAAAGCCCGGCGTGTCGGCCACATAGGTCTCCTCGCCGAGGGCGAAGAGCTCCACATGGCGCGTGGTATGGCGGCCGCGGCCGAGCTTTTCGCTGACCTCCCCGGTCGGGAGCGCGAGCTCGGGAAGGAGCCGGTTTAAGATGCTGCTCTTGCCGACGCCGGAGTTGCCGGTGAAGGCGCTGGTTTTGCCGCGGATGACGACGCGCAGCTGCTCCACGCCCTGCCCGGTCTCCGCGCTGCAGCAGACGACCGGAAAGCCGGCGCTTTCATAGATCTCGCGCAGATGGTCTGCGGGATCGAGATCGGTTTTGTTGATGCAGATGACGGTCTCGCAGTCATTCAGCTCCGCGATCGCCGCGACACGGTCGATGAGAAACGGGTCGCTCACGGGATTGACCGCGGCGGCGAACATGACGATCTGGTCGACGTTCGCGACGGCGGGGCGGATGAAGCGGTTGCGGCGAGGGAGGACGGAATCGACCCTGCCTCTCCCCTGCGCGTCCACGCTGACCTCCACCCGGTCGCCGACGAGGGGGCTTGTGCCGTCATGACGGAAGCGGCCTCTCGCCTTGCAGGTGATAAGCTCGTCCCCGGCAGCGACGGTATAGAATCCGCTGAGGGATTTGATGATGACGCCTTGTGCCATAGTCCCTCCCTCAGGGCGCCGGCGCTTCCGGCGGGGCGGTTTCCGCAGGGCCTGTGGAGACCCAGAGATAGATCTTGGAGAACTCCGCAATGTCCGTGCCGGCGGCGGTACTCTGGCGGAAGACGGTGCCGGCAGCAGCCTCGTTCGTCTCATGATAGATCGTGCCGAGCGTGAGCCCCTGGCTTTCGATGCGGATGATGGCGGCGGATTCGGTGAGTCCCATGACGTCCGGCGCCTTGACGGTGCGCAGCTCGGGACCGCCGCTGATGATGATCTTGACGCTCGAGCCGGCGGCGAGCTTCTGCCCCGCCTCGGGCTCGACGGCGATGACGTAGTCCTTCGTGACCTCCTTGGACGCCTGCACCTCGGTCTGGACGATGAAGCCTGCCTCTGTGAGGGCGTTGGTCGCCTCGGTCGCCTCCCAGTTGATGACATAGGGCACCTCGGTCATGACGATGCCGCTGGAGACTGTGAGCTCGACGCGGATGCCCTCCGGCACCTTCATCATGCTCTTGCCGGGCTCCGGCTTCTGCGAGATGACGACGCCCTCCGCCACGTTCGGGTCCATGGCATAGACGACGGTAAAGCGGAAATCATTATACTCATCGCTGTTGATGACCTTCTCATATTCCTGCTTGGTGAAGTCCGGAACCTCCATGCGCTCGGCGACAGAGAAGATGTCCTTGAGCATATAGTTCCAGAGGAAGGTGAACAGGCCCAGCGCGACGAGCGCGACGGCGAACATGCCGGTGAAGAAGCTGACGCGGCGCGCGCGCTTTTTGCGGCGGGCATACTGCTCGTCCGTGAGATCCTTGCCGACGCCGAGGAAGCGGTTGCGCTCGCGGACGGCAGGGCGGGTCTCCTCCAGCTCCTGCTGCGCCTGCTGCTCGGGATCGAGCCGAACGGCGGCCTCCGGCTGCGCGACGCGGCGGAAGGAATCGAGATCGTGGATGAGCTCCTCGGCGGTCTGATAGCGCTGATTGAGATCCGCGCACATCGCCTTCATGGTGAGCGCATCGAGCTTTTCCGGGATCTCCGGCACGATCGTGCGCGGCGGCGGCGCGAGACCGGAGATGTGCTTGAGCGCGACCTCCTCGGTGGTCTGCCCGTCATACGGCAGGGTGCCGGTGAGCATCTCATAGAGCACGACGCCGAGGGAATAGAGATCGCTGCGGGCGTCCGCCTCGAGCCCCTTTGCCTGCTCGGGCGCGATATAGTGCACCGAGCCGATGGCGGTATCGGAGCGCCCGCCGCCGTTTTCGTGCTCAAGGGCGGCGATGCCGAAGTCCGCGACCTTGGCGACGCCGTCGCGGTCGATCATGATGTTCTGGGGCTTAATGTCGCGGTGGACAATGCCGTGCTCATGCGCGTGCTGCAGCGCCTTGGCGATCTGGGAGGCGAAAAACAGCGTCTCCGCCGTGGTGAGCCTGCCCTTGCCGGTGATATACTGCTTGAGCGTGACGCCCTCGATGAGCTCCATGACAATATACTCCATCGTGAGCGAATGGCTCACATCGTATACCGCGACGATGTTCGGATGCCCGAGCATGGCGACCGCCTGTGCCTCCGCCTGGAACTGCGCCTTGAGCTCCGGATCGGAGAAAATCTCCTCGCGCAGCATCTTGATGGCGACATAGCGGTTGAGACGGTAATCGAGCGCTTTATAGACAACGGACATGCCGCCGGAGCCGATGACCTCGAGAAGCTCGTAGCGGTCATCCAGCAGCTGGCCGATATATTTGTTTTGAGACTGGTCCATAAGATTCCTCCACAGGTGGGATCAGAAGATTGCGAGCGCGGCGGAGACATTGTCCCGCGCGCCCTTTTCCAGCGCGCGGCGCACCAGCGCGTGGCAGGTCTTCTTCGCGCTTCGGGCAGCGCAGGAGAGCGAGAGCAGCTCTTCCTCGGAGAGCGTGTTGCTCAGACCGTCGCTGCACAGGAGCAGACGGTCTCCGCGGCGCAGGCGCAGCGAGAAGAGATCGCTCTCCACGGTCTGCTCCACGCCGACGGCGCGGGTGATGAGATTGCGGTTTGGGTGGTGCAGCGCCTGCTCGGGCGTGAGCTCGCCGCGCTCAACCAGCTCGGCCACAACGGAATGGTCGCGCGTGATCTGCTCGAGCGCCTTATCCCGAATGAGATAGGCGCGGCTATCGCCCACATTGAGGAGCTCCGCGCGGTGGCCGACGATGACGGCGGAGACGAGCGTGGTGCCCATGCCCTCATTTGCCGGCTCGCTGTTGGCGCGGCTGAAAACCGCTTGGTTTGCGGCGGCGCAGGCGTCCCGCATCCAGAGGGGCGCGAGCACCGCGTTCTTTTTGCTGCCGGCGAGCAGGCTCTTCAGCCGCTCGAGATAGGCCCCGGCTGCCAGCGTGGACGCCAGCGCGCCGCTGTTGGCGCCGCCCATACCGTCGCACACCAGAAGGACGGCTGCCCTCGGCGAGCGAAGCGTGACGGCTTCGGCGTGGTCTTGATTTTCTTTGCGGACGGGACCCTTGTCCGAGACGGAAAACGCTCGCAAGGCGACACCTCCTCATGATTGATACCGATTCAGGCGCGGTTTTCCGCGACCTTTTTGCGCAGCTGGCCGCAGGATGCGTCCACATCGCCGCCGAGCGTGCGGCGGACGGTGACGTTCGCGCCGGCGTCCTCCAGGATGCGAATAAACTGTTTCAGATGCTCCGGTGTGGAGGGCTGGAACGGCCGCTCCTCAACGTGGTTGAGCGGGATGAGATTGATATGCGCCGAGACGCGCCTGGCGTGCTTTGCCAGCAGGCGCGCGTGCTCCGGCGTGTCGTTCACGCCGTCGATCATCGCGTATTCAAACGAGATGCGGCGTCCCGTGGTCTGATAATACTTTTCGCACGCAGCGATGAGCGCCTCGACGCCGCGGCCGCGGTTGGCGGGCATGATCTTCGAGCGGGTCTCATCATCCGGCGCGTGGAGCGAAACGGACAGCGTGAGCGGCAGATCCTCCGCCGCGAGATCCTCGAAGCGCTCGATGAGCCCGCAGGTGGAGAGCGAAATGTGCCGCATGCCGATGTTCGCGCCGTCCGGATGGTTGACGAGGCGGAGAAAGCGCATGACGTTGTCATAGTTATCCAGCGGCTCGCCGATGCCCATGAGGACGATGTTGGAGATCTTGAGCCCGCTCTCGCGCTCGGAGGAGAGCACCTCCTCGAGCATTTCGGAGGGGCGGAGATTGCGGATCAGGCCGCCGATCGTGCTCGCGCAGAAGGCGCAGCCCTGCCGGCAGCCGACCTGCGAGGAGATGCAGACGGTGTTGCCGTGGTGATAGCGCATGACGACGGTCTCCACCGCGTTGCCGTCCGGCAGCTCCCAGAGATATTTGATGGTGCCGTCGAGCTTCGAGACCTGCTGGCGCAGCATGGTGAGCGACGGGATCTCAAACGCGGAGGCGAGCTTTTCGCGCAGGGGCTTGGAGAGATTCGTCATCTCCTCAAACGAGCGGACGCCGCGGCTGAGCCACTGGAAGATCTGCTTGGCGCGGTATTTCGGCTCGCCCAATTCCTTGAGCGCAGCTTCAATCTCCCCGGGGAGCATGGATTTGATATCGGTCATAGTTACGCCTTTTTCCTCAGCTTTGCAAGATAGAAGCCGTCCGTACCGTCGAGATGCGGCCAGAAGGTGCGCATCCCCTGCGGCGCGAAGGGACTGATTTCGAGATGAAACTCCGGATGGGCCTGCAGGAAGGCGATGACGACCTCCTCATTTTCCTCCGGAAGGATGGTGCAGGTGGAATAGAGCAGCACGCCGCCGGGACGCACGCAGGGCGCGAGCCCCTCGAGAATGGCGCGCTGGATGGTCGGAAGCTGCTCGAGCTCTGTGGGGTCCTTGAAGCGGATCTCCGGCTTTTTGCGGATGACGCCGAAGCCGGAGCACGGCACGTCCGCGAGGACGACGTCATAGACGCCCTGCTGCTTTCGGGCATCCACAGCCGCCGTTTCAATGATGCTCTCAAAGCCCAGACGCGCTGCGCCCTCGCGGATGCGCTTGAGCTTATTCTCATGCAGATCGCAGGCGAGGATATGCCCTCTCCCCTCCATCTGCACGGCGGCGGCGAAGCTCTTGCCGCCGGGGGCGGCGCAGGCGTCGAGCACGTTCATGCCGGGCTGGGGATCGGCGGCGAGGACCGCGATCTTCGCGGCGGCGTCCTGAATATAGAACCAGCCGGCGCGAAATTCCTCCGTATCGGTGACGTTCCCGCCGGGAATGAGCATGGCGTCCGGCAAAACCGGGTGCATCTCCGGGCGGAAGCCCTGCTCCTTTAATTTGACGAACAGAAGCGACGCATCGACTTTGCACTGATTCGTCTGAATGCAAACGGGCGTTTCGGCATTGTTCGCCGCGAGCGCGGCCTCGGCAAAATCGTAGCCGTGCTCCTCCTTGAGCCGGCGCACGAACCACTTGGGGTGGCTGTAGCGCACGGAGAGATACTGCGTGCTGCCCGCGTCCGGGATCGGCGGCAGCGCCTCTGCCTGCTCCGCCAGACGGCGGAGCACCGCGTTGACGAGTCCGGCGGCGCGGGGAGAGACCTCCTTGCACAGCGCCACGCTCTCGCTCACGGCGGCATGCGCCGGGATCTGCGAGAGGAACAGAAGCTGATACGCGCCGATGCGCAGGATATCGAGCACCTGCGGCTCGAGCCGGCGCACGGACGTGGTGCAGAAGAGATCGAGATAATAATCGAGATAGGTGAGATTTTGAATCGTGCCGTAGCACAGGCGGGAGGCGAGGGCCGCGTCGCGCCGGTCAAGTCCGGCGCGCTGAATGGCGGCGTTCAGCGCCGCATCCGACCAGGCCTCGTCCTTGCGCCATCTCTGCAGGGCGGCGAGCGCCGCGGATCTGGGCGTGCCCATCAGCCTGCCTGCATCGGGTGGCCGAGGAGATAATCTCCGGCGGCCATGCGCTTTTTGCCCGCGACCTGCAGCTCGCGGATGACCACGACGCCGCCGTTTCCGCAGGCGACGGAGATGCCGTCCTTCCCGGCGGCGATGACCGTGCCGGGGGCTGCCTTGGTGCTGCCCGCGCCGATCTCGACGCGGTGGATCTTAAAGAAGGTGCCCTGCAGCTCGGTCGTGGCTACAGGCCACGGGGAGAGACCGCAGACGTGCTTGACGATCTCGCGGGGCGTCCTCGTCCAGTCGATCGGGCAGAGCTCCTTGGTGAGCTGCTTGGTATAGGTGGCGTCCGCGTGGTTCTGCGGCGTGCGCGGGGCGGTGCCATTTTCAATCGCGCGCAGGGTCTCGACCAAGAGCTCCGCGCCCATGGCGGCAAGGCGGTCGAAGAGCTCCCCCGCCGTCTCCTGCTCGCCGATGGCCGTTTCGCGCGAGAAGATCACGTCTCCCTCGTCCATGCCCTCGGAGAGGAACATGGTGGAGACGCCGGTGGTCTCATCGCCGTTGAGCACCGCCCACTGGATCGGAGCGGCGCCGCGATACTTCGGCAGGAGCGAGCCGTGGACGTTCACGGCGCCGTACTTCGGCAGCGCGAGCATCTCGGCAGGCAAAATCTTGCCGTAGGCCACGACCGCGAGGATATCCGGCTGCAATTCGCGCAGGATGTCCATCGCCTCGCCGGTGCGCATTTTCTCGGGCTGGAAGACCGGGATGCCGGCAGCCTCGGCCAGCACCTTGACCGGCGGCGGCACGAGCTTCATGCCGCGGTTCTGCGGCTTATCGGGCTGCGTGAAGACGCCGACGACGTCAAAGCGCTCGTCGATGAGCTTCTTGAGGGACGCCTCGGCAAAATCCGGCGTGCCCATGAACACGATGCGCATTAATCTTCCTCCGTGACGCCGAGGTTTTCCAGCTCCTCGGGCGTGAGCATGCGGATGGCCTTCTCGGTGAAGAGAACGCCCTCGAGATGGTCGAGCTCATGGCAGAAGGCGCGGGCCGTGAGCCCCTCGCCCTCGACCTCGAACCACTCGCCGTTGCGGTCCTGCGCGCGCACCTTGACGTGCTCGGGACGCTTGACGACGCCGAAGTCGCCGGGGACGCTGAGGCAGCCCTCCGCGCCGACCTGCTCGCCGTCCTGTTCGATGATCTCGGGATTGACGAGCTCGATCATGTATTCCTCCTCCCCGTTCTCGCGGTCGACATTCGTCTCGAGCACGAGGACGACGCGGCGCAGCACGCCCACCTGCGGGGCGGCGAGACCGACGCCGTTTGCCTTGGCGAGGGTCTGGCGCATATCGTCGATGAGGGTGTGGAGGCGGGGATTGAACTCCGTGACGGGGCGGCAGTGCTTTTCCAGCTGCGGATCGCCCTTTTTGAGGATGTTTCTCTGAGCCATGTTTCTTTCTCCTCTTTATCAGTTATAGGGATCGGAGTCCGCAAAGACGGACACATCCCGGAATTGTTTTTCGGTGTTGCAGTACATGACGATATTGCTCACGAGCGCGCGCACCGGCGCGGGATCGGGGCAATAAAGCGTGACGCGGTAGCGGAAGCAGTTGTTCACGCGCACGACCGGCAGTGGCGCCGGGCCGAGGATCTGGATGGCACCCTGCGTCTCATGGCGGAGATAGTCGCGGATATAGGCGCAGCAGCGCAGCACGCTCATCTCGCTCGCGCCGGAGACCGTGATCGTGAGGATCTCGGAAAACGGCGGCGTGCCGTGGAGACGGCGAAGGGCGATCTCGCTCTCATAAAACGCGGCATAGTCCTGCTTTGCCGCCTGCAGGATGGTCTGGTTCTCGGGCGTGAAGGTCTGGATGACGGCGCGCCCGGGCTTCTCGCCGCGCCCGCCGCGGCCGACCACCTGCGTGATGAGGGAGAACGTGCGCTCTCCGGCGCGGTGATCGCCGGCATAGAGGCTCTGATCCGCGAGCAGCACACCGACGAGCGTGACGGAATCGAAATTCAGACCCTTGGTGACCATCTGCGTGCCGATGAGGACGGGGATCTGCTCGGTCTCGAACCGGGAGAGGATGCGCTCATGTGAGCCGGCCAAGGCGATGGTGTCCGCGTCCATGCGCAGGGACTCCACGCCGGGAAACAGGTTCTGAAACGCCTCCTCCACGCGCTCGGTCCCGTCGCCAACGAAGCGCAATTCGCCGCCGCAGTTGGGGCAGGCGTCATCCACGCGCCGGCGATAGCCGCAGTGGTGGCACTGGAGGGAATGGTTCGACTGATGGAACGTGAGATTCACGCTGCAGCGCGGGCATTCATAGACATAGCCGCACTCGCCGCAGGTGACCAGCTTGCTGCTGCCGCGGCGGTTGATGAAGAGAATGCTCTGCTCGCCGCGGCGGAGGTTTTCCTCCAGCTCGCTCTGCAGCACGGAGCTGATCGGCCCCTGGTTTCCGTAGCGCAGCTCGCGCTTTAAGTCCACGATCTGCACCGCGGGCAGAGCGCGGGCGTTGAAGCGCCCGGGGATCTCAAAATACTTGTATCGCCCGGTCTGGGCGTGATACCGGCTGACGACGTCCGGCGTGGCGGAGCCGAGGAGCAGCAGCGCATTCTGCTGCACACAGCGGAACTTTGCCACCTCGCGGGCGTGGTAGCGCGGGTTGTTTTCGGATTTATAGGTCTCCTCCTGCTCCTCATCGAGGATGAGCAGGCCGAGCTTCTCCACCGGCGCGAAGACGGCGCTGCGCGTGCCGATGACGACGCGCGCCTTGCCTGCGCGGATGCGCTTCCACTCGTCATACCGCTCGCCCATGGAAAGGCGGCTGTGCAGCACGGCGACGGAATCGCCGAAATAGGCGGAGAAGGTCTGGATCATCTGCGGCGTGAGGGAGATCTCCGGCACGAGCAGGATGGCGCCCTTCCCTTCCTCGAGCACATCGCGGATGAGATGGAGATAGACGGTGGTTTTGCCGCTGCCCGTGACGCCGAAGAGGAGCGCCGCGGCGCTGCTGCCGAGGAGCCGGTGCAGCCCTTCATAGGCGGGCTGCTGCGCGCTCGTGAGCGCCGGGATGGGGATGATCTCCTCCGGCGGCTCGATCGGGCGGCGAAAGGCGGGCTCGCTGTCCTTTTGGACGAGCTTCTTTTTGACAAGCTGGTTGAGGCTCTGGCGGGAGGCGCCGGTAAAATCGCAGAGCTCGCGGCTCGGCGCGCGGCCGATGCTGCAGAGCAGATCCAAAAGCGCCGCCTGCTGCGGCGCGCGGCGGCGCAGCTGCTGCGCCTCCTGCAGCGCCTCCTCCACCGGGACGGCGAGGGCGGCATACTCGGTTTCGCGGTCGTGGACGCGGCGCTTTTCCGCCCCCTCCACGCACAGAATCCCCGCCTTGACCAGCGCGCGCAGCGCCGGGGCGGGGTCTTCCTCTCCAAACGCGCCCTGCAGCTCCGTGAGCTCCGCCGCGCCGCCGTGGGCGTGCACGGTCTCGAGCGCGCGGCGCTGGGTCTGAGAATCCAGAGACGCGAGCGCGGCGGCGTAATCCGTGCCCTCGGCAAGACGGTAGACCGTGCTGACACGATACCACACGCCGGCGGGCAGGATCGCCTTGACCGCATCGTACACCGTGCAGAAAAAGCGGTTTCGCATCCAGAGCGCGAGACGCAGGAGCTCGCCTGAGAGCAGGGGCTCGGCGTCGAGCAGCTTCAGGATCGTTTTGAGCTCCGGCACTTCCGCCTCCTCCGCCAGCGCGAGCACGACGCCCTCCACGGGGCGGTTGCCGCGGCCAAAGGGCACCAGGACCCTGCTCCCCGCCTGCACCGCCATTTCGGGCGGGACGCGATAGGAGTAGGGCCGGTCAAAGGCGAAGGCCGCGGCAGAGACCGCGACGCGGGCCACCGGGATGCTCATGATCACTTCTTGACGATCTCGAGCTTGCCGGAATAGATCTCCTCAATGGCCATGGACACCGGCTTCTCCTCCAGGTGCTCCTCCTGGATCTGCGCGGCGGCGGCAATGTTGCGCGCGCGGCGGGCAATGAGAGTGACGAGCTGATAGCGGCTGCCGGTCTTTTCGGCGAGCTCGCCGACGGGGGGATAAAGCATCATAGTATAACACCTCTATTAAGAATTTACAAAGTTAGAAATTGAGAAACGGGGATTCATCCGGCACGAGATAGTGCTTGCGGTCGGCATAGCGGCAGAGCTCGGCGGTGATGATCGCGTTGAGCTCGGAGGCCGCGACCTCCAGATCGTCGTTGATGACCACGTAATCATAGAAATCCGCCTCGCGGTATTCGCCGCGCGCGCGGGCGAGCCGCCGCTGGATCTGCTCCTCATCCTCGGTATCGCGGCCGCGCAGACGCTGCTCGAGCACCTGCAGGCTCGGCGGGATGACAAAGATCTTGATCGCCTCGGGCACACGCTCGCGCACCTGACGCGCGCCCTGCACCTCGATATCGAGCAGGACATGCATGCCGGCGCGGCGCTTTTCCTCCACATAGGCGCGGGGCGTGCCGTAGTTATCGCGGTTATATTCCGCGTGCTCCAGCAGCTCGTCATCGCCGATCATACGGTCAAACTCCGTCCCGGTGACGAAGAAATAGTGGACGCCGTCGACCTCGCCCTCGCGCGGCTTGCGCGTGGTGGCGGAGACGGAGAAGCAGAGATCGTTCCGCCGCTCCATCACCTTTTTGATCACGGTGCTCTTCCCCGCTCCGGACGGACCGGACACGACAATCAGCTTTCCTCTGTGTTCATTCATCATTCTCTTCTCCTTCCTCCGAGCGCTGCGCAACGGCCTCCGGCGTGAGCGCGGAGAGGATGGTGTGACCGGTGTCCATGATGAGCACCGCCTTGGTCTTGCGGCCGAAGCTGGCGTCAATGAGCATGCCGATCTCCCGGCTGTCCTGCACGATGCGCTTGATGGGCGCGGATTCGGGGCTGACCACCGCCAGCACGCGCTCCGACGCCACGAGATTGCCGTAGCCGATGTTGATGAGCTTCAAAGTGAATCCCTCTTCTTTATCTTTCTGGCTGAAGGGAGACGGGACGTCGAGGACGCCGTCCCCTACGGGCTGACATTACTCAATATTCTGGATCTGCTCGCGGATCTTTTCGATCTCGCTCTTGAGATCGACGACGACCTTGGCGATGTCCGCGTTCTGGCACTTGGAGCCGATGGTGTTCGCCTCGCGGTTGAACTCCTGGATGAGGAAGTCCGCCTTGCGGCCGAAGGGAGAGCCGGCGGCGAGCATCTGGCGCATCTGGGCGATGTGGCTGCGCAGGCGCACCGTCTCCTCATCGACGGCGACGCGGTCGGCAAAGACGGCGCACTCGGTGATGACGCGCGCTTCGTCCACGTCCTTGCCCTCGAGCACGCTCTCGAGCTTCTGGCGCAGGCGGCTGTGATACGCCTCGACCGTTTCGGGCGCGTGGGTCTCGACCTCGGTGACGAGCGCCTCGATCGTGACAAGGCGGCTCTCCACGTCCTCGCGGAGCTTCTGCCCCTCGCGCAGGCGCATGCGGTCATACTCGGCGAGCGCCTCGTCCATCAGCGCGACGAGTCCGGCGCGCAGGGCGTCCTGATCCGCCTCGGCCTTCTCGACCGAGAGCACGTCCGGAAAGCGCGCGACGGAGAGCGCGGTCACATCGTTCTGCAGGCCGTGCTCAGAGGCGATGGCGTCGAGCGCGTCGAGATAGGCGCGCAGCAGCGGCTCATTGACGCGGACGACCGTATCCGCCGCCTGGGAGGAATCGACCGTGAGGAACACATCGACCTTGCCGCGGCTGATGTGCTGCTGCACGGCGGCCTTGATCGCCTCCTCCGCGAAGAGGAAGCCGCGCGGCAGACGGACGGAGACGTCCAGATAGCGATTGTTGACACTTTTGAGCTCGGCGGAGATGTTCAGCCCCTCCACCGTGCCCTTGGCCGAGCCGTAGCCGGTCATGCTCAGAATTTCCATACTTGCTTACTCCCGAACTGAAATGATATCAAAGGTGATCCCGCCGCTCTTTTTGCGGCGCTGATAAATGACATTGGCAGCGACGCCGACGGCGAAGAACAGCGCGGAGACGAGGATGCAGCCGCCCTCGCCCAGATGGAGCGCCGCGCCGATGGCATAGCCGATGAAGAGCAGCACGAACGGCACGATATAGAGCAGCATCGCGGCGCCCATGACGTCCGAGGTCTTGCTCTCGATGACGACCTGCTGCCCCGGCAGCGCGGAGACCTTATTGAACGCGACGGCGCGGATGACATTCTGGAACACGCACGCCTCGCAGGCGCCGCAGTTGCCGCCGCAGGCGGTGCCGCGCTCGACCTCGACCTCCGCGGTGCGGCGGTCGATGATTTTGGTGACGACAGCGTTTTGAGTCATGGATAACGCTCCTTCTATTTCAGGGTGACGGAGACGGTATAGTCTCCGACGGCGCCGGCCTTCTCGAACCCGTCGACATAGACGCGGGCCGGAACCTCAATCGTGCCGGTGGCGGAGGCATACTCCGTGAGATCGGCGACGATGCGGATTTTATCCTCGGTGATATTTGCAAGATCCTCCGCCGTGCCGCGGACCACGATCTCCTTCTGCGTGGTCTGCAGCTCGCCCGCGCCGCCGGTGATGGTGATGTTGGTGACGGTGAATTTCTTCGTCTCCATGCCGGTGACCGTGACCGTGACGGTCGCCTCGGTCGTGCCGGAGAGACTGCGGACATTGTTGTCCAGCGTGATGGGGAACGTGAGCGTAGTCGTCTCGGCAAAGTCCGTGAGGTCGACCGTGCCGATGACGAGCTGGTTCATGTTCTCCAGCGTGGCGGTGCTGCCGACGACCTGAATGGTTTTCGGCTCGATCTCCACGACGGTGTTGTCCGCCGTGGCGCCGGAGCCCTCGATGAGATTGACCGTGAGGGCGAGCTCCTTGTTCATCAGAACGGGAACCGTGACCGTGACGCTCGACTGCGAGCTCGTGACGGAGGCGGGGCGAATCGTCGCGCCGTTCGCGTCGAGCAGGACGAAATCGCTGCTGATCGGGCCGATCGTGGCGCTGACGTTCTGGCGGTCGATATAGACACAGGCGCTCTCGATCTGATTGAGCTCGCTCGCGGGGCCGTAGAGCGTGACGGAGGCGGGCTCGACGACGATGGGATCGACCGTGAAGCCCTCGGCCACGCTGCCGGTGAAGACGCCCTTGACCTCGACGGTCTTGCTGCTTTCCTGCACGACGGAGAACTCGATCGTCTCCGGCGTTTTGCTGTAGACCTCGACGCCGCTCATGTTCACGCTGTCCGGAAAGCGGACGGTGTAGCTGACGGTCATGTCGCGCGCCTGCGAAATGCCGCTCACGTCCACGACGGCGGTGAGATCTGAGGCGTGGAGGTTGCCGATGCTGGCGCGGCTGCCGCTGACCTTGACGGTGACGGTATCGGCGCTGGCGTCCGTGATGATGAGACCGCGCGAGGTGCGAAGCTCGTCCGCGCCCTGAAACGCGACCGGCACGCCCGTGAAGATGCGCTCGACGCTCGTGTCCTCCGTGGTGGAGATATACGCCCACGCAAGGAAGGAGAGCAGCAGCGACACGATCATCCAGAGGGCCTTGCTGTCCCAGATATTACGAATCTTTTCGCTCTTGTTCATCTTGCTTCTCCCGGCGCTTCGGCAGCCATTTTTTCAGGAAGTCAAAGCGCTGATCGGTGCCTTTCTCCTTCGGCAGCAGCTCGCTGCGGAGGATCGCTTCAAAGGTGTCGCGCGTGAGACGGCGCTTGAGCATGCCGTCCACGGCGATGGAGATGCTGCCCGTCTCCTCCGAGACGATGACGACGACGGCGTCCGACTGCTCGCTCATGCCGATGCCCGCGCGGTGGCGCGTGCCGAGGTCAGGGCTGAGATTATTATCTCCCGTGAGCGGCAGAACACAACCGGCGGCGGCGATCTTTCCGCCGCGGATGATGACCGCGCCGTCGTGCAGCGGGGCCTTGACGAAGAAAATGTTTTTCAGCAGCTCCGCGGTGATCTCGGCATTGAGCACCGTGCCGCTGAGGATCTGCTCCTCGAGCATGTTGCTGCGCTCAAAGACGATGAGCGCGCCGGTGTGCGAGGCGGACATATCCTCGCAGGCCATGACGGTCTGGGTGATGTCCCCCTCCGCCTCCATCGTATCGAGACGGCGCTGGCTGAAAAAGCCCGGGATATTGCTGCCGACCCGCTCGAGCAGGCGGCGCAGCTCCGGCTGGAAGAGGATGACCAGCGCGATGAGGCCGAGCTCCACCGTGCGGCGCAGAAGGCGGTTGACCATCGTGAGATGCATGACGCCGGAGAGACCGAGCGCCACGAGGATGAGCAGCACGCCGCGGGCCAGATGGAAGGAATTGGTCCGCCGGATGAGCATGATTAACTTGTAGATCAGGTAGGCAACCACCAGAATGTCCAGAATGTCCGTGATGCGGATCGTGGACAGAAGGCTGGGAATGCGCTGCCAGGAAATGTTGAACTGACTCATAGACGTTCCTTTTCCGAAATGGGCATATTTTTCCTTATACAGTAACTAAGTTATTATACCGCACAAGTGTACAATTGGCAACCGTCGGGACGCTGTTTTTTTGATTGACAGATGCGTCCTGTTTGGGTTATAAAAGATAAAAACCATCAGGAGTCTGACGCAATGAAATACAAAGCCATTTTATTTGATCTGGACGGAACGCTGCTGGACACGCTCGAGGACATGGCGGACGCGCTGAACCGCACGATGGACCGCTTCGGTCTGCCGCACCGCAGTCTCAGGGAGGTGCGCAGCTTCGTCGGCAACGGGGCGAAACGGCTCATTGAGCTCTCAACCGGCGCCGAGGGCGAGAGGCTCGAGGAGATTCTCGCCGTGTATAAAGAAGATTACGACCGGAACTATCTGATCAAGACCGCCCCCTACCCCGGGGTCATGGCGCTGCTGGATCGGCTGCACGGGGTGGGCTGTGTCACCGGCATCGTGTCGAACAAGCCGAACAGCACGGTGCAGTCGCTCTCCGAAGCGCTCTTTGCGGGCAAGGCGGACATCAGCGTGGGTGAAAGGGCCGGCATCCGCCGCAAGCCCGCGCCGGACACCGTGCTTGCAGCGATGGAAGCGCTCGGCGTGACGAAGGAAGAGACCGTCTATGTCGGCGACTCGGAGGTGGACGTGATGACCGCCCGTGCAGCCGGGGTGCCCTGCATCAGCGTGACCTGGGGCTTTCGTGACCGGGACGTGCTCGAGGACGCCGGAGCGGAGACCTTCGCCGACAGCTGCGACGCGCTGTGGCAGCTGCTGCAGTAAAGAAAAGATAAAAATGCTCCTCCTCTGCGGACTTGCAGAGGAGGAGCATTTCATTTGCGTCGTTAATCGAGTTTCAGGTCGCCTTCCTTGATCCAGCCGATCTTACGGGCGAGCTGGCCGAGCACCCAGCAGATGACCGCGGGCAGGACGATGGCGATGAGGAGCAGACCGATCCAGTCCATCGCGCCGGGCTGCATGGCGACGGCGCCGTTCGCGAGCGCGGCCTCGCTCGGAGAGACCCAGCCGGTCCAGACGCCGATCGGTCCGCAGAGGCCGCAGGTGCCCATGCCGGAGTTGATGGCGGCGCCGTTCATCTGCAGCTTGAAGACACAGGTGGCGATCGGGCCGGTGATGGCGGACGTCACGATGGGCGGGATCCAGATCTTCGGGTTGCGGACGATGTTGCCCATCTGGAGCATGGACGTGCCGAGCCCCTGGCTGACGAGCCCGCCCCAGCGGTTTTCCTTGAAGCTCATGAAGGCAAAGCCGATCATGTTGGCGCAGCAGCCCGCGACGGCGGCGCCGCCGGCAAGCCCCGTGAGGCTCAGCGCCGCGCAGATGGCGGCGGAGGAGATGGGCAGCGTGAGCGCGATGCCGACGATGACGGACACGAGGATGCCCATGATGAACGGGCGCTGCTGCGTCGCCCACATGATGACCTGACCGACCCAGGACGCCGCCTTGCCGATGGGCGCTGCGACGAGCATGGCGAGACCGACGCCGACGAGGATCGTGACGATGGGCGTGACGAGGATATCCACCTTCGTCTCCTTGGAGACCGCCTTGCCGAATTCGGAGGCGATGACCGCCGTGACGAGCACGGCGAGCGGGCCGCCGGCGCCGCCGATGGCGTTCGTGGCAAAGCCGACGGGAACGAGCGAGAACAAGACCATCGCCGGAGCGTGCAGGGCATAGCCGATGGCGACCGCCATCGCGGGGCCGACCATCTGCATGGCGACGCCGCCGATCGTCGGGCCGCCCTCATAGATCGGCATGGTCAGAAAGCCGATGTGGAACTGCTGGCCGAGCGTGTTGAGGATCGTGCCGATCAGCAGCGAGCAGAACAGACCCTGCGCCATGGCGCTCAGAGCGTCGATGCCGTAGCGCTTGAGCGTGATCTCAATGTCCTTGCGCTTGAGAAACGCTTTGAATTTGCTCATGTTTCTACCTCCGTTAAGAAGTCATACAGATAGGTGTCTTGACACCTGCAAGGACAATATACCACGCTTTACCGGAAAGTCAATGATAATTTATCTTTTGTCAGAGGGAAAGGAAATCTTCAGAGTTTCGATGCATTTCGGACACAGTGGTGCGGTATAGTGAATGCAGCTGCGGAGGGGAACGCCCCTCATCCACCGCGCAAGCGCGGTCCCCCTTCCCCCGAGGGTGAAGGTTTTTCAAGGAGGTACGAAAGATGGTAAAGCATCAGAAGCCGATTCGGCTTTGGAGCGCGGCGGTGCTGCTGCTGGCGGCGCTGGCGGTGACGCTCTCGGGCAGCGGGGTGCCGTTTTCCCTGCAGGTATTCGCGCGGACGCACGGGGTCTCCCCTGCCGATTATCCGGACGAGCTCGTGGCGCTCTACAAGCGAAACCCGGACGCGCGGGAGTTTGTGAAATACTATCCGCTGCAGAAAAATGACAGCCCGGAGATCGATCTCTCCGGCGAGATCGCGCAGGGCGAGGCGCCGCGGCTGATGCAGTGGGATCCGCGCTGGGGCTACCGGTCTTACAATGAGAATCTGATGGGGCTCTCGGGCTGCGGCCCGACGTGCATGGCAATGGCGGCAATCCAGATCACCGGAAACCACACGCTCAATCCGTGGGAGATGGCGAAATTCGCCGAGGAGCACGGCTTCAACGTGGTCGGCGACGGGACAAGCTGGAGCTTCTTCACCGAGGGCGCGCGGCTGCTGGGGCTGGACTCCGTGCCGATCACGCCGGAGGCGCAGCGGATCTTCGACAATCTCGCCGTCGGCAACCCGATCGTCTGCATCATGGGCCCGGGCGACTTTACGACCACAGGGCATTACATCCTGCTCGCCGGCGCGGAGGACGGGAAGGTGCGCGTGAACGACCCGAACAGCGTGCGCAACTCCGAGACGCTGTGGGATGTCGAAACGATCATCGGGCAGGCGCAGGCGATGTGGGTATTGAGATAGGAAAAACAGAGCTGCCGACGGCAGCTCTGTTTTTTGATCGATGCAGTTTTACTTCGCCATGAGTTCGCTGCAGACTTCGCCGAGGACCTTCATGCCGGTT
>CAMJHX010000005.1 GCA_946405655.1 uncultured Clostridia bacterium | reverse complement strand
GCGTAGTATTCCGTCCGCTCCGGCACGGCGTCCTTGGGAATGCGGTCGGTCTTGTAGTCGAGGATGACCACGCCGTCATCCTCCTCCCACCAGCAGTCCACGACGCCCTGCAGCAGCACCTCGTCCGTCACGTCGCCGCCGAAGAGGCGACTCGCGGGGAAGAGCAGGGAAAAGCGAAACTCCCGCCGCACCGTGCCGGCGAGCTCGGCATCGTAAAGCCGCGCTCCGAGCGGGGACTGCATAAGGCTTCGCACCGAATCCACCTTCACGGCGCGCGCGTCGCGCTCGGAGAGATAGCCCGCGCGCACCAGTGCGGCGATCTGCGCTTTGACGGCGTCGTCCGTCTGCGCTTCCGTAAAGCGGAGATACTGCAGCACGCGGTGCGTCGCGGTGCCGCGCTCCGTCGGCGTGAGGGGCTTGTCCTCCTCGCGGAAGTCCGGCATGCGGAAGGTGCGCCGTCTCGCGCCGAGCAGCGCCGCGCCGTCGGTCTCCGGATCGGCAAAGCCCGCGCGCTTGAGCTCCGTCGCCGTCACCTTCGAGGGCAGGGCGGCGGCAGCCGCGTGGGGATCTGTGAAGGTCAGCGCCGCCTCAAGCGCCTCGATCGCCGCCGGGTCTGCCCCGGGCGGCTCAATGAGCGCGTCTGCGCGCGCAGCGGCCTCCGTCTCTGCTTCGGGCTCAACGGTCTGAATGGTAAACACATCCTCGCCGCCCGGCAGCAGCGCCGCCTGCAGCAGCCAGCAGAGCGGGCTGACCGCCGTCTGCAGCACCTCGGGCGGAATCGGCGCCACGGCGTCGAGCGCAAGCTTCTGCTGCAGGTCCTCCGCGTCCGCGACGGTGCCGGTCAGGATCAGCCGATCCTTCGCGCGCGTCATCGCGACGTATAACAGCCGCATCTCCTCCGAGAGTGTTTCGCGGTTCAGGCGCTGCGCGATCGCGGTGCGCGCAAACGTCGGGTAGGAGATTCCGCGCGCAAGGTCATACCGCTTCGGCCCGAGGCCGAGCTTCGGGTGCACGAGCACGGCGGCGGTGCTGTCGGATTTGTTAAACTGCCGGTTCAGGTCGCACAGGAACACCACCGGGAACTCCAGCCCCTTCGAGCGGTGGATGCTCATGATCTTCACGCTCTGCTGCGCCGGGGCTGCGGCGCCGGGCTCGCGCCCCTGCGCCTCCTGCTGATCCAGCCACTGCACGAAGCGGTGCAGCCCCTGATAGCCCGTGCGCTCGAACGATTCCGAGAGCGCGAGCAGGCGGTGCAGGTTCGCGCGGCGCTGATCCCCATCCGGCATCGCCGAGCAGAGCGCCATCAGATCGCGGTCGTCGTAGATCTGCCAGAGCAGCGCCGTGAGCGCGCTGTCCGGCGCGAGACGGCGATACCGCGCGATCGTCTCCACGGCGTCCTTCGCCGCGTCGTCCGCCTCCGCCCTTTTTGAGAGCGCGGTGTAAAAATCATGCGTCCGGTCGCTCTCGCGCACGGCGGCGAGGGCGTCGGCGTCGAAGCCGAAGAGGGGAGAGGTCAGCGCCGCCACGAGCGGCACGTCCTGATGCGGATTGTCGATCACGGCGAGCAGCGCGCGCACCATCGAGATCTCCAGGCTCTCGAAGAAGCCGCCGCCCTGCTCCGACTGCACGGGGATGCCCCGCGCCGTGAGCGCCTCGCGGTAGATGGGGCCCACGCTGTTGGCGCTGCGCAGGAGGATCACCATGTCGCCCCAATTGACGCCCTGATGGTTCAGCTGCAGCATCCGCTCGGCGACGAAGGCCGCCTCCAGCGCGTGCTTCTCCGGCCCCGGGCCCTCCGCGGGACCCGGCAGCTGCACGAGGCAGAGCTCCGCCTTCTCGCCGCCCTCCATCTCCGGCAGGCCGCATTTGAGCGCCGCGTCATCGTCATAGTCCAGCTCGCCGAGCGCGCGGGACATGATGCTGCGGAACACATGGTTGCAGGCATCGAGCACCGCGCCGCGCGAGCGGAAGTTCTCCTGCAGCAGAATGCGGCGGCTCTCGTCGCCCCGCGCCAGCTCCGCCGGGGTGAACGCGTCGTATTTCGCGAGAAACAGCCCCGGATCGGCAAGCCGGAAGCGGTAGATCGACTGCTTCACGTCGCCGACGAAGAAGAGGTTCTTCTCCTCCCGGCTCACCGCGCGAAAGATGAGATCCTGCACCTCGCTCACATCCTGATATTCGTCCACGAGGATCTCGCGAAACCGCTCCGAGACCGTCTTCGCGAGCACGCTCGGCGAGCCGTCCTCGTTCGTTAAGAGCCGCGCCGCCATGTGCTCCAGATCCGCGTAGTCCACGAGATCGCGCCGCTTCTTCTCGGCGGCATAGGCGTCGGTGAACTGCATCGTCAGCCGCAGCAGCCGCACCATCGCCGGCGCCGCCGCGCGCAGATCCTCCAGCATCTTTTCGGAGGTCTGTGAAAACTGCTTCTTCAGCTTCTCCACGGCCTTCTTGCATTTCTCGCGCGTCGCCTGCGCGCGCTCCTTCGCCTCCGGCTCCGGCGGATTGCGCACCGTGCCGAGCCGCGGGAAGGTCACCGCCGCGAGTGCGTGGTGCGCCGCATCCCAGCCGGCGTCCATCGCGCGCATCGCCGCGCGGAAGGTCTCGCCGGTCTCGTCGATGCTCGGGCCATATGCCTTTTCCAGCCAGTCATATTCCGCCACGTCCGCGCGCAGGCGGTCGAGCGCGGCGCACCAGTATTCTGCCGACTGCTTTGCCGCCTCGAGGAGCTCCGCGCCCCACGGCGTCTCGGCGATGTCCGTCACGCCGGACAGGTCCAAAAGTTCGATCTGCCGCGCCGCCCACTGCTCGGGCCGGGCGTGGCTCTGCATTTTTTCGTAAAGCTGCAAAATCAATTCCGCAAGCCGCCGGTCGTCCCGCCCGGAGCCCACGGTGTCCGCGAGCGTGCGCAGATGATCGTCCGTGTCCATGTCCGCATAGGCGGCCTCGAGCACCTTCTCGAGCGTCGCCGCCTTGAGCGCGGTCGTCTGGTTCTCGTCCGCAATCTGAAAATCCGGGCTCAGCGCCGCGGCTGCGCAGTGCTCGCGCAGCAGATTGCCGCAGAAGGAGTGGATCGTGCCGATCTGCGCGCGGGCGCAGAGGGCGGTCTGCCGCCGCAACTCCGGGTGCGCGGCGGTGTTCGCGGCGATGCCGGAGAGAATGCGGCTTCTGAGCTCGCCCGCCGCCGCCTTCGTGAACGTGATCACGAGAAAGCGGTCAATGTCCACGGGGTTCGTTTCGTCCGTCAGATAGGCCATGAGGCGCTCGGTGAGCACGCGGGTTTTGCCGCTGCCCGCCGCGGCGGAGACGAGCACGGTGCTCTCGCGGCTGTCGATGGCGCACTGCTGCGCCGGGGTAAAGCGCATGTCAGCCATTGCCGTCGCCTCCTTCCTCTTCCTTCAGCTTCGCCCAGACGTCGCCGGGCAGCAGCGGTGTGAGCACGCGCGCCTCGTCGCCCCGCTCGCCGGGGGAGAAGTGGCAGACGTGCGTATAGTCGCAGTATTGGCAGGCGTGGTCCGACGGCGTGCGCCAGATCGGCCGCGCCGGGATCCTGCCCTCGCGCAGTTCTTTTGTCAGCGCAAGGAGCGTCTCCTCCATGTGCCGCGCGAGCCGGCCGAGATCCTCCGCCTTCGCGAGATCCACGCCCTTGCCGGAGACGGTGCCGGCGCGCCGCAGCGTCACATATTGCTTTTTCTCCTCACTGTCCATCGCGTCGAGCACGCCGTCGCCGTCGAGCACGAGACCCGACCGCCGCAGCTCGGAGAGCCGCTTTTTCTGGATCGCCCCGTCGTCGGCGTCGCTGTCGAGGGAGAGAACCGAGTCCCGCGCCGGGTGGTAGAGCACGCCCGCCGGGACGATCTCCATGTGATAGCGCTCTTTTCCGTTTTTCCCGAGCGCGAAGAGATACAGCAGCATCTGCAGTCCCAGCCCGTAATACACGTCCGAGAGCGAGAACGCCTTGCGCCCGGTCTTGTAGTCCACCACGCGCAGATAGAGCTTCCCCTCGTGCTCCCAGCCGTCCACGCGGTCGGCGATGCCGGTGAGCGTGAGCGTCGTCTCCCCGTCCGAGAGGCGCACGGGCGGCAGCATCTCAGGGTCTGCAAAGTTGAACTCAAAATCGAGCGGCGCAAACTGCGACACGCGCAGCTCGCCCGCCATGTCCAGCACGATCTGCCGCGCCGAGGCGGTCAGGCGGCGGAAGAGATAGGAAAACCGCGCCGAGCGATCCGCCAGCCCGCCGAGCTCCTTTTCAATGTATCGCTCCACCGCCTCGTCCGTGAGGGCGAGGAGCGTCTCGTCGTCCGCTTCCTTGAAGCCGCCGCGGCGCATTGTTTCGCCCGCCACCTGCTCTAAGATCGCGTGGATGAAGGTGCCGATCTCCGGCGCGGCGAAGGTCTCCTGTCGCCGGGGCTTTGCCTTGAGCCCGTATTCGAGGAAGAATGCGTAAGGGCAGGCGGCATATCGCTCCGTGCGCGAGGCGGAGAGCCGCGTCTGCTGCCCGAAGAGCGCCTGAGACCGCTCCGGCGAGAGCGAGGAGCGCAGCAGGGCGGCCTTCTTCCGAAACTGCGCGAGCTTCTCCGGCGCTTTCTCCGCGTACCAGGCGTAGGCGGCGACAGAGCCCGCGTCCTCCGCGCCGCGCATCGCGCGCGCCGCGAGCTCCAGCGCCGGGGCTGCCGCGCCCGTTTTGCACCGGAGCGGCTCGGCCTTCCGCGCCGAGAGGGAGAACAGCTGCTTTGCCCTTGTCACGAAAAACGCCTCGCTCAGCGGCTGACCCTCCGCGCCCATCAGCGAGCGCACCATCGTGAGGCTCTTGTCCGGCAGGGAGAGTGCGCTCGCCGCGAGCGCGTATTCGCGCCAGAGATCCTCCTCGCGCCCGCCGCCGATGTCCATATTGTGCGCCAGAAGCTCCTGCCGTTCCTCGATGGAGAACACGCCCGGCGCCTCCCCCGCGCGGGGAATGCGGTCGTCCGTGCAGCCGAGGAAGATGAGGTGCTTCACACCGCGGCGGCGCATGCGGTCGAGCTCGCCCGCCGTCACGCGGTCGAGCGAAACCGGGATCGTGCCCACGTCGTATTTCGAGAGCATGAGCAGAAACAGCCGCGAGAAGCCCTCCGCGTCCATCTCCGTCTCGCCGAGGATCGCGGCGAACTGCTCGAGCGCGCCGATGAGGATCTCCCAGATCTGCTCATATTCGGCGGCGAGCGCCTCGCGCCCGTCTGCCCGGAGCTGCTCTGCGAGCGTTTCGAGTCTCTCGGCGAGCCCGAGCGCGTCGAAAAAGCGCGCGAGCGCCATCGCCTGTCCGCGCGCGGTCGTCGCCTCCTTCGAGGCAAATTCCAAAGTGCGCAGCGGCCGCGCCGCCTCGCGGCGGAGACCGTCGATCCGCTGCAAAAGCGCGCGGCTCTCGTCATTTTCCTCCTGCCCGTAGCCCATCGGATGCTGCACCCAGGGATCGGCGCGCGTCCACATCGTCCCGCGCACCGACCAGAGCAGTGCGTAATTCTCCAGCGCGTCCGTGTCCTCGGGCGTCAGCGCCGTGAGCCCCGTGCGAAGACACGCGATCACGTCCTCGCTGTCCCAGCCGCCGGAAATGACGTCGAAGGCTGCGCGGATCAGCGCGCCGAGCGGCTTTTGCAGCAGATCCGTCCGCTGCGCGCAGTAGAGCGGCACGCCGTAGTGCGCCATCGCGCGCTCCAGCGCGCCCTGGTAGCTCTCAAAGCCCCGCGCTGCGATGGCGATGTCCCGCCAGCGGCAGCCGCCGCGCACGAGCGCGAGCGCCTTTGCCGCGGCCAGCTCGCATTCGCTCTCAATGCCGTTCGCCTCATACAGCGAGAGCGCCCCGTTTTGATCCGGAAAGGTCTCGCCGGTGTAGGAGAAGAGATGCTCACTCAAGATGCGCAGCGCGTCGTCGCGCCCCACCGCGGCCTGCGGCAGCTCGCGCACCGTGTGCGGCAGGCTCAGCGCCTCCGCGTCCGCGATCAGAAGATGCGCCGTCCGGCGGGGCGCGGCATAGAGCTCGCTGCCCGCGCCGAGCGTGTCGAGCGTGAGACAGACCGTCACCTCCGCGCCTTTTTTCAGCAGCGCGTGGATCACGTTCTGCTCCTGCACGGTGAAGTCCGTAAACCCGTCGATGAAGATGCGTGCGCGGTCGAGGCTGCTCGCCGGGATCTGCTGCGCGAGCACGGTCAAACGGTCGGTCGGGTCGGCGGAGCCGTTCGCTGCCACGGCGTCGTAGGCGGACAAAATCAGCGCCAGGTCCGAGAGCTTCTGCCCCAGATATCCGCCGCAGTCGGCAGACGCGGCCGCGAGCGCCTCGCTCGAGACGCAGGCGAGCTTCAATTCATCCACCGCCGCGAGCAGCGCCTGCTGCAGCTGCGCGCTTCTGCCGCCGCCGGAGAACACCTGCAGACGAGGCGCGATCTGGCTCATCGCCCGCGCCATGCAGAGAAGCCTGCCGCCCTTGTCGAGCATCGGCAGGGAAGAGACCCCGCCAACCTCGTCCGCCACCTTGCGGGCAAGCCCCGTGAAGCTCAGCACCTCGGCGTATAAGGGCGCCGCGTCCCCGCAGACGGCGCAAAGCTCGCGCTCCGCCTCATGGCTGTATTGCTCCGGCACGATCAGCATCTGCCCGCGCTGCCGATTGGCGACGCCCTCGCGGATGCTGCGCATCAGCGCCGCGGTCTTGCCCGACCCCGGCGCGCCGAAGAGAATCTGGAGCATGGAGATCCCTCCTGTCACTTCATTTTTCTGATCTCTATTGTATCATATCAGAAACCAAGGTGCAATTTTTGGACAGCAAAAGGGCGCATCAAAAGATGCGCCCGGCGTGATTTGTGTTTTATGGCATCGGTGTGCCGTTTTCTCTCGCGAATGCTCCGTAATCGATCGGGTGCGCCCAAAACCAGTCCAGCAGGGCGACGACGGGCTCGAAATCATCGTTCCACGAGCCGCTGATCTGATACCAGCCGTGCTCCGTACGGAATGTGAGCGTTTTCTCAATCCCATCATGTCCCTCGGCGACGATGTTCACCCCGTCCCGCTCCGTCACGGTCACGGTCGGCTCGATCACATTGCCGTCCTCGTCCAGCTCGATCAAAATGCAGTCCTGGATGATCTCCACCGGCTCCGGGCCGGAGCGCACCCTGAGGTCGCTGTAGTGTTCCAGCCCCTGCTCGTCCCGGCGCATCCATAAGAGCTCTGCATACTGCAGCGAGCCGTCCTCGTTGTACTTCGCCCAAAACGAGACCTCCGGGTGATCGTCAATCACCGGGATCACGCCCGCTTCCTCCAGCGCCGCCCGCTGATCGGAGAAGTCGCGCCGCTCCAGTCCGTCATCCGGGAGAATTGCTTCGGACTGCGTGACTTGCGCGCTGTCCGCCGGCTCGCAGAAGCGGAAATAATCCGCCGCCGCCATGTCTGCGCTCCACTGCTGCGGGTTTTGCGGCGCGGCCTCCGGGGTGCGCAGGACGAACACCGCGAGCACCGCCAGCGCGAGACAGGCGGCCGCTGCCGCCCACTTCAGCCACGCGTGCGGCTTTTTCGGCGTCGGCGCGTCTGCCGCCTCGATGAACGCGGGGTCGATCCCCTCGAGCTTATCCAAAAGTTCCTTTCCTCTCACAGGACATAACCCTCCTTTTCCAGATGCGTTTTCAGCTGCGCGCGCAGGCGGTGCAGCGCGGTCTTCACGCTGCCCTCCGTCCGGCCGAACCGCTTGGCGAGCATCGCGACGGAATCCAGATACCAGTACCGCCGGATAAAGAGATTGCGCTTTTCCGCGTCCAGCCCGGCGAGGAAGTCGTTGATCGCCTCGCGCAGAACCATTTCATCCAGCCGGCACGCCAGATCGTCCGGCGCGGGGAGGCACTGCTCCAGCTCCGCGCTGAGCTCCACGAGGTACGCGCCGCGCTTCAGCCGCGCGCGGTCGCGGCAGCGGTTCAGGGAGAGGTGCCGCGCGATCCGCGCCAGAAACGCGTAGAGATAGTTGCGCGGCTCGTGCGGGGGAATGGAGCTCCACGCCTCCAGATACACGTCGTTTTCGCACTCCTCGGCGGTCTCGCGGTCCTGCGTGATGCCGAAGGACAAGGCTCGCAGCCGCGCGCCGTAACGCTCCTTGGTCAGGGCGATCGCCGTCTCGTCGCGCTGCAGATAGCGCTCCACAATGCCGCTGTCATCCATGCCGGACACCTCCTCTCAACCCAATAAGCACCGTTTCCTTCGGGAAGGTTACATATATCATACCATAAAAAAACCAGCCGCATCCATCGATGCGGCTGATAGAGGCGGAGAATCAGAATCCCTTGCAGGCGAAACTTGTCCAGCCCTTGTCTGCCGAGAGCGCGCCGCCCTGCCGGAAGGCGTTCATCGCGGCGGCGTCGCCGTCCAGCCACGCGCGGAGCCACAGCGTCACGTAATCGACGTATTTCTCCGCCGCGAACATGGGCGCCGTGTGCAGACCGCCGCGCAGGGAGGCGTAGGCCGCCGGACCCGTGCAGTTGTTATACGCGGGGCGTACCCACATGGCGGCGAGGACGAACGTGTCGAGCGTGCCGGTCAGAAACAGCGTGGGCGTGCTGAGCTTTTTGGCCTCCGAGGAGAAGGGACTGCCCGCGATCGAAACCGCGCAGGCAAAGCGGCTGTCCGCCGCGCACGCGTTCACGACGCTGCGGCCGCCCTGCGAATGTCCCGCCGCGGCGAGCCTCGCGGCGTCCACCTTGCCATAGAAGACGCTGCCCGGATTTTCGTTCTGCGCCAGAATCCAGTCGAGCGCGGTGACCTGCGTTTTGCCGTTTCCGTTCATCACGTCGGAATTCGTCACGACGATGAAGCCCTGCGCCGCGAAGCTCTTCAGGAGATTCGTGTACAGCACCGGCGCGCACATCGTGCCGTTGGCCCAGACGATGACCGGCCATGCATGATCGGACGATTCCAGCGCCTTCGGATAGAAGACGATGTGCAGCGAGCAGCTTTCATAGTCGCCCAGCTGGATCACGTCTCCCATGTCGATCGAGCCGCCCGCGGCCTCTGCCGGTGCGCTGCCCAGCGCGGCGGTCACGAGCAGAACCGCCAGAACGAGGCAGAGTGTTCTCTTCCAATGTGCTCTCATCTTGGTTCCTCCCTGTCTCAATGTTGAAAAAATGTCTACTTTTGGTGATTAATCATCATGCTACCATATATCGGCAAATAAATCAACAAATCACGGAATAATGATGATAAAAATCAAGCTTTCTCTTTTGTGCACAATGTGGTAAAATAACACAAATGACCATATCACAGGAGGAAACGCAGATGAAAACCCTGACGCTCGGAAAAACCGGCCTCGTCGTGACGAAGACCGCCATGGGCTGCCTGCCGGTGCAGCGCTGCTCGATGGAGGACGCCGTGAAGCTCCTCCGCGCGGCGTATGACGGCGGCATCCGCTATTTTGACACCGCCAACGCCTATACCGACAGCGAGGAGAAGATCGGCCTCGCGCTCAGCGATGTGCGCGATCAGATCGTGATCTCCACCAAGAGCGCCGCACGCGACAAAGCGGGCGTGCTCGCGCACATTGAAAACAGCCTCAGGATGATGAAGACGGATCACATCGACCTCTTCCAGTTCCATCAGGTGCCGGAGGTGCCGGATCCGAACGACCCCGACGGCGCCTATGCCGGCGCGCTCGAGGCGAAGGCGCGCGGCTGGATTGACCACATCGGCGTCACGACGCACCGCGTCGCCGTGGCGGAGGAGTGCATCGCCTCCGGCCTCTTCGAGACGCTGCAGTTCCCCTTCAGCTACATCTCCGCCGAGCGCGATCTCGCGCTGGCGGAAAAGTGCAAGGCAGCCGACATGGGCTATATCGCCATGAAGGGGCTCGCCGGCGGCATGCTCACGAACGCCCGCGCCTGCCACGCCTTCATGAACTGCTATGACAACGTCGTCCCCATCTGGGGCATCCAGACGATGGAGGAGCTGAACCAGTGGCTGCAGATGGCCGAGGAGGACCCGCACATGGACGCGGAGCTCGACGCGTTTATCCAGAAGGAGCGGCGCGAGCTCTCCGGCTCGTTCTGCCGCAGCTGCGGCTACTGCATGCCGTGCCCGATGGGCATCGAGATCCGCCAGTGCGCGCGCATGAACATGCTCCTGCGCCGCTCGCCGTGGCAGCCGTACATGACCCCGGAATGGCAGGCGAAGATGGAGAAGATCAACGACTGCATCGGCTGCCGCAGCTGCGCCAGCAAATGTCCCTACGAGCTCGACACGCCGAATCTGCTGAAGTACATGCTCAAAGATTATCGGGAGTTCTACGAGAGCCACAAGCATCTGCTGTAAAACACATAACCCGTCCCGGATTCCGGGGCGGGTTCAGTTTAAAGGCTCCCTTGCGCAAAGGGAGCTGTCGCACGTCCGATTGACTTGCGCAAGTCACCTTGTGAGGCTTTGGCCTCACAAGGCTGACGGCGAAAGTCAATCCTCCTTAACAAAATCAAAGCAAACGCTTTGATTTTGAGAGGAACGGCTGCGGAATGAGCGATCCGGTGAGCTTTGCTCAGCGGTGAGGGATATGAAGCTTGCCGTGACGAGACTGAGGGATCGCTGCACCGCACTGCGATAACTGCCAATGTGACTGGATGATGGTTGTTGAAACACGGATCAGTCAATCACATTGGAAATCAAATCAGACTGGCAGAGCAATCCCTCCGACCTCGCTGCGCTCGGCCACCTCCCTTTGCACAAGGGAGGCTTCCGATTGCTGAACTTGAACAAAAAACATAAAAACAGGGTGCGTATCCGATACGCACCCTGTTTCGCGGTTTTGTTTTATTTCTCCGCCGCGCGGAGGATCTTGGCGATCTCGGCGACGTCCTTGAGGACGTAATCGGGCTTGACCTCGCTCTCGGCGATGTCCTGCTCGCTGCTCTCGCCGGAGAGGACGCAGACAGACACGCTCCCGGCGTTTGCCGCCACAGCGATGTCGGTATAGAGCCGGTCGCCGACGGCACAGATGTTCTCGTTCGGCACGCCGGTCATCTTGGACACGACGTCGATCATGTTGCGGTTGGGCTTGCCGATGTACTCGGGCTTCACGCCGGAGGCGGCGGTCAGCAGCGCGCAGATGCTGCCGCAGTCGGGGAGCACCTCGTCGGCGGGCATGGGGCAGACCCAGTCGGGGTTCGCGGCGATGAACTTCGCGCCGCGGCGCAGGAAGTGGCAGGCGAGATCGAGCTTCTCATAGACGAGCTCGGTGTCGAAGCCCTGCACGACGACGTCGACGGTGTCCACGTCGGTGTGGCCGTTCTCGTCGTTCACGAGATCGATGCCGTAGCTCTGCAGCTCGCGGTAAAACGCCTTCGTGCCGGCGAGATAGACCTTCGCGCCGGGATAGTTCTGGTTCAGATACTCGCCCGTGGCCATGCCGGAGGTGAACACGTTCTCCGCCTCGCAGGGGAAGCCCAGCTTGCGCAGACGGGTGATGTAATCGACGCCCGCGCGGGAGGAGTTGTTCGTCAGATAGATGTAGTTGCGTCCGGTCTCGGAGATGGAGTGGATGAAGTCGACCGCGCCGTCAAACACGTCGTCGCCCAGATAGAGCGTTCCGTCCATGTCGAGCAGAAACAGGCGGGTGTTGATGAGTCTTTCGTAGTCCATGGGTTCATTCCTCCTGAATTAGATTCTAACTCATTTAGTATATACGAAATTCGACAATCGCACAAGAGTCAAATCTCTTTGTACATGGCGGCGGCCTCGTCTTTTTTCGCGTTTTCCTCCACGGCGGCGACCTGCACCTTCAGCGTCCGCTGGCCGAAGGCGATCTCGATCACATCGCCGACCTTCACGTCGTAGCTCGCCTTGGCGCTTCTGCCGTTCACGGTCACGCGCCCGCCGTCGCAGGCCTCGTTTGCCACGGTTCGCCGCTTAATCAGCCGCGAGACCTTCAAATATTTATCCAGCCGCATATTTCTTTCTCCTTTCTCATTCAAACAGCGCGTCCTTGAACAGCAGCGCACAGATGCGCTCCAGATCCTCCAGCACCTGCTGCTCCGGGATGCGCTCGTTGTATAAGCTCTCAGTGAACACCTCGATGATCCCGCTGGCATAAAAGCTCGCCAGCAGGTTTTTCGACACGGCGAGCCGCCGTCCGGACTGCTGCTCCAGCTTTGTCAGCTCCTCGATGAGCGGCGCTTTCACATTGTCCTTCATCATGTCTCGCAGTTTCCAGGCCGACGGGCTCGAGATGTTCTTCTCCCAGATGAACCGGTTGTCTCGCAGATAGACGAACAGCTCCTTCACCACGCGCAGGCGAAATGCGAGAAAATCGTCCCCCGGCGCGGCGCAGACTGCCTCGATCTGCTCCTTCCGCAGCGTGATGTAATACTGGAAGAAGGCGTATTTGTCCTCAAAATGCGCGTAAAAGGTGTTCCGCCCGATCTCCGCGCGCTGACAGAGCTCGTGCACGGTGAGCTCGTCGAAGGATTTCTCCTTCATCAGCGCTTCGAACGCGCGGAGCAGCGCAGCATAGGTTTTCTTTCGCTTCAGATCCAGATGTTCGTGCATGGTTCGCCCCTCCTGCGCGCGACACACATTGCCTTCTTTGTCTGATACAGGCCATTTTGAGCAAAACTGTATGAACAAATCCGCGGATTTGTACCGTATAGAACATTTTACCATTTATGAACCTTGAAATCCAGTTTTTTGTTTCCTAAATTGGAAGCAGAGCAAAAAACCGAAAAAAGGAGGAGAGGACACCTTGAGAGACTTGAAGCATCTGGCCTACTTTGAGGAGCTGCTGTGCGAGGCGAACAACGCCCTTGTCCGGCAGGCGTGCGCCGAGGGGAAAATCGCGCTCGCCTACAACTGCTCCTACATTCCCGAGCCGCTGCTCGACGTGGAGGGCTGCTTCGGCGTCCGCCTGCGCGCGCCCGGCTGCACGAATCCGGACCTCGCCACGTATTACATGACGAACCGCTCCTGCTCCTACTCCCGAAGCATCCTCGAGCGCGCGTTCGAGGGCGGGTACAATTTCATCTCCGCGCTGATCGGGCAGGAGTGCTGCACCACGATGAACCGCATGGAGCAGTATTTCGAATACTGCGAGTTGATCCCGAACGAACAGTTCTATTTCGGCTGCATCGACATGCCGATCAAAAAAGGGGAATGGTACGGCGGCTACTTCCGCCGCCAGCTGGAGCAGAAGGTCGTGCAGCCGCTCTCCGAGCGCTTCGGCGTGGACTTCTCGGAGCAGCGCCTGCGCGAGGCGGTCGAGCGGCACAACGAGCTCTGCCGCATCATCACCGAGATCGGAGATCTCCGCAAGGCGGAAAATCCCGTCATCACGGGCTATGAATTTCACGTGATCCAGCTCGTGAGCCTCACGTGCCCGAAGCAGCTGATTCTGCCGCTTCTGCGCGAGACCCTTGAAGAGCTTCAAACGCGCGAGCCGGACCCGAAGCCATGGTACCGCGCACGGGTGATGCTCGTCGGCTCGGAGCTCGACGATCCCGCGATCACGAAGCTGCTGGAGATGACCGGCGCAATGGTCGTTGCCGACCGCTACTGTTTCGGTTCTCTCCCGGGGCGCGAGCAGATCGAGATCGCGCCGGGACAGGACGCGCTCGACGCGATCGCGCGGCATTACATGACGATCAACGAGTGCCCGCGTCCGATGGGCACCGAGGCCACCGTCGGCCGGCGCGAGTATATGTACAACCTCGCAAAGGCCTACGGCGCGGAGGGCGTGATTTTGGAGAACATGAAGTTCTGCGAATACTGGGGCTACGAGCGGGCGATCGCCGGCAAATGGCTCTCCGAGGGCCACAAGCTCCCCGGCTCGATCCCGACCTGTCAGATCGAGACGGACTATACCAACGCCTCCAGCGGACAGCTGCGCACGCGCTTTCAGGCGTTCGTCGAGTCGCTGGAGATCAAGCGCATTCAGAAGGAGGGATAAGGCCATGTGGAAACGGAAGATCAGCATCCGCGAGCAGTACGGCACACTCGGTCACTTCCTCCGGGGCGACGAGCCGTGCCACTATCTCGGCCAGCGCCTCATCGAGGGCACGAACTTCTACGCCCGGCGCGAATGGCGCGGCGTGCGCGACACGACCTATGCCTTTGTCCACTGGGCAAAGCTCTGGGTCACGATGGCGGGACTCATCGCGCGCAATCCCGTCCGGATGGCGAAGGCGTTCTGGAAATACCGCTGGCTCGCGGCCTATCTCGGCACGCCGATGATGGTGGACCGCTGGCTCGACGGCGACCGCGGCATGACCCTGCGGGCGGACACCGCCGCCGTGGAGTGCATGGTGGCCGACACGGTCAACGCCCTCTGGAAGATGCTCCGCGCCGACCGCAATCTCGGCGAGACGAAGTGGACGGACACGACCATCACCTTTGACTATACGCTCCCGAAGCACATCATCTACGGCTTTCCCGGCATCGAGGCGATGAACATCCCGCAGTACTGCGCGTTCATGATGCCGCTGCTCAGAAAGCAGCTCGGCTGCTACTATATCGATCAGGCGATCTCCTGCGGTATCCCGGGCGAGATGTGCACGCTGCCGCTGCTGGAAACCGGCGTCGCCGTCGAGGACGAATATCCCGATTTCGGCGACTGCTGGCTCACGACGAACACGCCCTGCGACGCGAACATGATGGACAACAACGCCATGTGGCGCGCGATCTCCAACGACGGCGAGAAGGCCGTGCACCCGTTCACCATGCCGCTCATGTACGACGACCCGACGACGCGCGAGCTAGGCGTGCACGAGATCTACGACGCGATCGCGTTTCTGGAGCAGCAGCTCGGCCGCAAATTCGACTGGGACGCCTTCAAGCGGCATATTGAGAACACGAACACCTTCAACCGCGGCTCGCTCGAGCGCTGGGACGTCTATGCCAACACGAACAACGGCCCCATGAACCCCGTCGTGCAGGGCATGTGGCGCATCTATTTCTACCAGCAGGGCGGCAACCAGTACTTCCTCAAGGCGAACAAAAAGATCCTGAAGATCTTCGAAAAGTGCGTCCGGCGCGACATTCAGCCCTTTTCCCATGTGCGCCACCGCGCGCTCGCGTGGTCCTGCGGCTCGACGTACAACGCCAACGTCATCCTCTGGCTTTATAACTGCTGGGGCGTGCTGACGGTCATCAACATGGACTCCCTCACCGGGCACAACCTGGTCGACACCTCCGACGAGGCGCTCATGATGAACGATCTCGCCGACTGGTATGCCCGCACGCCGATGCGCACCCACACCGTCGGCGGCAACCGCCATCTGATGCAGATGTGGGAGACGGCGGAGAAGTTCAACTGCGACATGATCATCATGTATGACGACATCGGCTGCAAGGGCATGGCCGGCGCGCAGGGACTGCTCGAGGAGGAGATGCGCCGCCACAGCGACCGCTTCCACATCGTCTGGCTGCCGCACTCGCTCATGGACTGCCGCATCGTGCCGAGCAGCGAGGGGCGCAAGGCGGTCAATCAGTATATGCAGAACGTGCTCCACGAGGAGCCGATCGATCCGACGCTCGTGGACTTCGACGATGAGCTCGGCTGGTAAGGAGGAAGGATGCATGAAGCTGATTTTCAAAGCGCTGGGACTGTCGGGTGCGGCGGTCGCGCTGCTCTTTTCGGTCTATTATTTCAATCTGGACATGAAGCTCGTCCGCTTCGTCGTGGTGCCGCTGCTGGACAAGCACTATGACAGCGTACAGCGCGAGCACGTCCTTTGACGGGAGGCTTGGAGCCATGCTGGTGAACAAAAAGATCAATCCCCGTCCGCTCTCGCGCGAGGAGACGGAAAACCGGAAAAAGGGGATCTACGACAGCTTTGCAAACTATCTGGTCTTCTGCCCGGAGTGCCGGACGGTGAGCAAAACGAACATGTATCTTCAGAGCGCGGAGACGTATCTGGAGAACCTGCGGCGCGACGGAATCGCCTGTCCCGGCTGCGGGGCGAAGCGCTGGACACTCGGCTACCCGATGGGGAGCAAGACAGGCTTTATGAAGGAGGATGGAGCAAAATGACAGAGCATATGGAAGGGCGCGGCACGATCCGCTTCATGGGCCAGCACGAGCTTGTGCTGGACGCCGATTTTGACTGGGACGAGTCGGGCAGAGCCGCAGTCTCCGGCGTCGGAAAGCTGAAGATGCTCAAGTGGCTGATCTATCCGTTCACGGCGGATACGCACGCCGAGCGGCTGCCGGACGGCGCAGTCCACTGCGAGGGCGGGCTCAAGAGCCAGTTCGGCAACGGCGCGCTCAAGGCGGTCATCGACCTGAAGCCGGATGGTGCCTTCACGGGCTATGTCGGTCTCGCCAAAGGCCTCCGCCTCGCCATCGAAGGCAAACGAGTCATCTAAAGGCACAAATAGGAAAACCGCCATCGGTCTTCCCGTGCGGGAACCGATGGCGGTTTTGCTGTGCTCTTTCGCTTATTTCGCAACGGCGTCCTTCAGAGCCTTGCCGGCCTTGAACTGGGGAACGCGGGAAGCGGGGATCTCGACCTCTTCCTTGGTGCGGGGGTTGCGGCCCATGCGGGCAGCGCGCTCCTTGACGTCGAAAGCGCCGAAGCCAACGAGGGAGACCTTCTCACCGGCCTCGAGAGCGGCGGTGATGGCATCGAACGTGGCGTTGACGGCCTTCTCGCTGTCCTTCTTGGAAAGACCGGCGACCTCGGCGACGGTGGCGATGAGTTCAGCTTTATTCATGGTGTTATCCTCCTAATTGATTGGCGCTTGGCGCCATATATAGAAATTCGCGCCTTCGGCGAAATTCTGTCTTTGTCATTCCTGCGCCTTCACGTTTTTGTAGAGCGTCAGGATCTCTTCGAGCGTCATGTCCTTGATACTTTTTCCTTCGCGCAGCACGGCCTGTTCCACGCCGTCGAAGCGGCGGATGAACTTGTCGCACGAGCGGTGGAGCGCCTTTTCCGGGTCGATGTTCAGAAACCGGGCGAGCTTCACGGTGGCGAAGAGCAGGTCTCCCAGCTCATCCTCCATCTTGTCGGGGTCGCCGAGCGCGATCGCCTCGCGCACCTCTCCGAGCTCCTCGGGCAGCTTCTCGAAGGCCATCTCCGTGTTCGGCCATTCATAGCCGACGGCGGCGGCCTTGCGCTGCACCTTGTCGCTTCGCCAGAGGGCGGGCAGGGCGCGGCTCACGCCGTCCATCGCCTGGGCGGTGGTGGTCTGTCCGCGCTCGCGGCGTTTCTCGGCCTCCCAGTCCTGCGGCATGGCGCGCTGCTCCGGCGTGCCGAACACGTGCGGGTGCCGGTCAATGAGCTTTTTGCACGCGGCGTCGGCGACGTCGTCGATGTCGAAGTGCCCGGCCTCGCGCTCGATGTCGGTGTGGAACAGCACCTGCATCAGCACGTCGCCCAGCTCCTCGCGCATGTGGGCAAGATCTCCCTCGTCCATCGCTTCGCAGGCCTCATAGACCTCTTCCAGAAAATTACGCCGGATGCTCTCATGCGTCTGCACCCGATCCCACGGGCATCCGTCCTCCGAGCGGAGAAACGAAATGAGGCGCACAAAATCTACCAGCGTATAGGAATCACGACCTTCAAAACTTAACATATTTTTCATCCCAAAGCAACCCTTTTTTTGAAAAACCTTTGAAAAATCAAACCTTTTCGGCGTTTTGACCCAATGCCGAATGCCGCTCATACCCCCGGTGATGCATTCAGCCGAGGGTTAGAACCGGCAAATTGCGGACAGAACGCCTGTTTTCTTACACAATGTGCAGCCACGCGGCCAGCTTGTCGCCGTGCGGGATCAGGCGCAGATCGTCTCCGGTCACGGCGCGGGTCTTCACCGCCGCGACGAGATAGACCGCCACCGCCGCAATCACGGCCGCCGCCACGCCGAGTGCCGTCGCCTTCCAGGAGGTGCCGAGCACGGCGGAGAGGCCGCGGTAAACGCCCCAGGCGACCGCGCCCATCAGCAGGGAGGAGAGCGCCGCGCGCCAGAGCGCCGGCAGCACGCGCACCGGCTCTGCCGGGCGCAGGCGGAGAAACAGCGCGTTCATCGCGCACATCACGGCGTAGCATGCGAGCGTGCCGATCGGCGCGCCGTAGATGCCGATCTTCGGATTGCCGACGAGTGTGTAGTTCACGAGGATCTTCACCACGCCGCCGATCACCATGCCGAGCACCGGCCAGAGCTCGAGCCGGTTTGCCTGCAGCACGGCGGTGGACATCTGCCCGAGGCACATGACGATCGCGCCCACGCCGAGCAGCGAGAGCAGCAGCGGCCCCGCGGCGTTGCCCGTGGGGTAGATGACGCGCATGATCGGCTCCGCGAGCACGGCGAGCCCCACGCCCATCGGCATGAACACCAGCGCCGCCACGCGAATGCTCGCGGCGGACTGCCGGCTCGCCTCTCTGTGCTCCCCGCGCACGACGAGCGCCGTGATCGCCGGGATGATGCTGATCGTGAGCGGCACGATGAACGACGCCGGAAGATTCGAGAGCGTCTGCGCCTTGCCGTAGATGCCGTAGAGATTCTTTGCATCAAAATAGGACACGCCCGCCGCGGTCTGCAGGCGGTTGAGCACCAGCTTCGCGTCGATGAGATTGATCAGGCTCATCACGCAAGAGCCGAGCGTGATCGGGATGCCGATGCGCAGCAGCGTCGCCACGATCTTGCCCGAGCGATCCGGCACATCCGGGTCGGAGACCGCCTTCGCCGGATAGTGCCGATGCTTGTAGATCATCATGTAAACGAGCGAGAGGAGGCTGCCCGCCGTCACGCCGAAGATCGCGCCGCCGGAGGCCACGGGCAGGCTCTTGCCGATGCGCGTGAGATACCACGCCAGCACCAGACCGACCGCGACCTTGCCCAGCACCTCGAGCACCTGCGAGACGGTCGTCGGCTTCATGTTGCTCTGCCCCTGCGCGTAGCCGCGGTAGGCGGCGGCGAGACACACGAGGAAGATCGCCGGGCTGATCGCCCAGATGCTCTGCGCCGCCTCCACCTCGTCCATCATCACGGCAAGCTCGGTGGGGAAGAGGTACATGATGAGGCTGCTGATCAGGCCGACCACGGCGAACACGAGCAGCGATACGCGGAAAACGCGCCGCATCTGCATGGGCTTTCCGAGCGTGTCCGCCTCGGAGATCATGCGCGAGAGCGCCACGGGAAGCCCCGCCGTCGTGAGCGTGAGAAACACGTTGAAGATGCTGTATGCCACCATAAAGTGGGCATAGCCCTCGTCGCCGAGAATGTTCCCCAGCGGGATCTTATAGAACGCGCCGAGGATCTTCGTGATGATCACGCCCACGGTCAAAATCGCGGCGCCGTGGAGATAATTCTGTTTGCTTTGCTGTTTTGGCAAATTCGTTCCTCTTTTCAAAAACGCAATCGCGTCGAGTTTCTGTCATCCTGAGCGGAGCGCGTCAGCGCGCAGTCGAAGGATCTTGGCACCGCAGAAAAAGAGAACATCCCATCTCTAACCGGCTGCTCTGCCAAGATCCTTCGACTCCGCTTCGCTTCGCTCAGGATGACAGACTCCTTTACTATGGAGCATATTGACATATACTTTACAACCTGTTCCACGAAAAAGCAATCACAAGCCGTCAGTCTGGAGAAACGCCTCCAGCTCGGTCTTTGTCATCATCAGATTGATCGCCCGCAGGAGGGCGTTGGCGCTCATGCGCTCCGGCAGGCCGAGACTTCTCAGCAGCGCGGCGCGGCGTTTGGCGCTCTCCGGGCCTCCCGAGAGGCCGAGCCGATGAAAGTCCGCCTTCGTGATCTCGCCGGGCACGGCTTTCTCCGTCTCGCCGAGGATCGTCGCCCCCGCACGGCGGAGCGTCTCGATCAGCACCGCGGGCGTCATGCCCTCGACGCCGAGCTTGCCCTCCTTCGAGGCGTGCTCCTTGCGCCGTTCCTTGCCCGCGACGTCGGGGATGTAGGCGTGCTTTATTTTTTTCGGGTCGATCGCGCCGGAGAGATACCGCCGGATCACAAAGCCCGCGCCGTCGCTGTCCGTGAGCACGATCAGCCCGCGCTTTTCCGCCGCCGTGCGCAGAAGGCTCAGCAGCGCCTTGTCGTTGAACACGCCGAAGCCGCCGGTCTCAAAGATCGGCGCGTCCACGATCTGGCGCAGCGTGTTCGCGTCATAGCGCCCCTCGACCACGATGGCCTCGCGGATGCGGATCATCGCGCCGCCTCCATCATGATCTTCAGGAGCGTGTCCTCCAGCAAAATCAGATCGTCCGCGCCCGTGTGCTTCATGGCGTAGTCCGTCTCCGCGCAGAGCTCCACGGAGCGCTCCAGCGCCTCGAGAGAGAACCGCCGCGCTGAGCGCTGCAGCTTCTGCACGAGGAAATCATACCGCACGTCGCAGAGCGCCATCGCGTCAGATCCGCCCACGCGATTTTGCTCGCAGATTTTCGCTGCGTAAAGCCGGCGCATCTGCCCGCCGATCGCGGCGAGGAGCATGATCGGCTCCGCGTCCTTCATGGCGAGCAGCTCCGCGAGCGTCGCCATCGCGCCGTCGCGGTCGCCCTGCGCGAGCATGTCGGTCATCTCAAAGACCACCGCGTCGGGCGTCTTTTCCGTCACGGCGTCGATGTCCGCGCGCGTGACGACCTCATCGCGCGCGTAGGACGCGATCTTCTCAATCTCCGGGATCATCCGGTTCATCAGCCCGCCCGTGATCTCGATGAGATACTCCGCGTCCGCTCTCGTGATCCGCTTTGCGAGCGCACCAAATCGGCGCGAGACCCAGATGATGAGCGAATCGCTCGGCTGCGGGGCAAACTGCAGCACCTTGCCGTGCTTTTTCAGCGCCTTCGAGAGCTTCAGCCGCCCGTCGAGAGTGAAATCCGGCGCCATCACGAAGGCGAGCGTGCAGTAGTCCGGCAGGTCGGAGATCAGCGCCGTCAGCTTTGACGCTTCTTCCTCGGGCGCCTTGTTCGTGTCATAGCCGCGCACCTCGATGAAGGAGCGGTCGGAGAGAAACGGCATCGCGTCCACCGCGTCGGCGAGCTTGTTCAGATCCAGATTCGCCCCGTCGAAGCGGTGCAGGCTGAAATCATCCCCGCCGTCCGGCAGGCAGATATTTTTCACCTGCGCGAGAAACTGCTCGCGCAGATAGTCCTCCTGCCCCCAGAGCACATAGAGCCGCTGCGGGCCCTCGGCCTTGAGCGAGGCGACCTCGGTTTTATAATTCGCGCCCGAATCGGGCTGCTTTTTCTTTCGGTTCGGTTCTGCCATGGGGTTTCACTCCATTCGTATGGTTACGCTGCCGTCTTCGTCCGTGCGCCGGATCTCCATCCCGTGCGCGGCGAAGCGATCCAGCGCCTCCTGCGCCGGGTGACCGTAGGTGTTGTATCCGCAGGAGATGACTGCCGTCTCCGCGCCGAGCGCATCGAGCAGCGCGTCGCCGGAGGCGTGCTTTGAGCCGTGGTGGCCCGCGATAAACAGCTCCGTGCCGGAGAGATCGTACTCTGCCGCGAGGACGGTCTCGGTCTCAATCGGCACGTCGCCGGTGATCATCGTGTCAAAATCGCCGCGCGTCACGCGCAGCATCAGGCAGCCGTCCTCCACCTCGCGCCCGAGCGCGACGAAGAACCGCAGCCCCAAATCCCCGAGCGTCATCTCCGCGTCGTCCTCGAGCCGGATGACCTCGGTGCCGCGCTGCTCCGCCGTCTCCAGGATCGAGCGGAGCGGCTCGGATTCTGCGTCCGCCGCCGCGGGGAGGATCAGCGTGCGCACGCGCGTCTCCTGCAGCAGCCGCTGCACGCCGTTGACATGGTCCTGATGCGGATGCGTCAGCACCAGCACGTCCAGCGCCTCGCGCCGCTCGCGCAGCAGGGCGCGGCTTGCCGTGTCCCCGGCGTTCACCGGGCTGTTTAAGCCGCCGCAGTCGACGAGCAGGGACGTCTTGCCGGATCGGAAAAAGACGCTCTGCCCCTGCCCGATGTCCAGCGCGGTCACGCGCGGCGCCGCCTCGCCGATCATCCGCGCCGCCAGACTTGTCACGAGCAGCAGGGCGAGACAGCCGCAGATCGGGATCAGCAGGCGCACCGGCCTGCCCTTCCGATGCCTCCACCAGAGCGCAAGACCGACGAGATAGCATACCGAGAGCCACAAAATCGTGAGCGGAGCGGCTCCGTCATACCGCAGCCCGGGCAGGGAGGCGGTGCCGCGCGCGACGAGCAGCACGAACCGCAGCGGCCACGAGACGAGCCAGGCTGCCCATGTTCCGAGCGGGAGCGAGAGCATCCCCAGCAGCACCGCGACGAAGGATCCCACAAACGCGATCGGAAGCACCCAGAACACGAGCAGATTTGTCAGCGGCGCCGCGAGCGTCAGCGTGCCGAAATGCAGCGCGCCGAGCGGCATCGTCGGCACCATGGAGCCGAGCGAGGCGGCGACGGTGGTCATCGCCGCGTGCGCCGCGTCGTTTGGCTCGCGCGCTGAGAAGATTCGCTCCTTCATCCAGCCGTAGATCGGCGCGGTCAGCCAGAGCACGCCTGCCATCGCCGCAAACGACAGCTGCAGACTCGCGCTGCCGGCGGATAATGGTTGACATAACAATATCAGCAGCAGCGCCGCCATCAGGCTCGTCGCGGGATCGTTCTCCCGCTCGAGCGTCGGGGCGAGCAGCACCAGCGCCGCCATGAGTCCTGCGCGGATGACCGAAGGCGTCGCGCCCGCCATGAGCGCGAAGAAGCCCAGCAGCGGCAGACTCAGCAGCGACAGGAACCGCCGCCGCCCGAACAGCAGCTGCACCGCGCCGATCAGAAAGGCGAGATGCATGCCCGAGACCGCCACCGCGTGCATGATGCCCGCGTTGCGCAGGGGAATGTCCAATTCCGCGTCATAGAGCGCCCGCTTGTCGCCGAGCATGAGCGCCTCGGCAAAGGGGAAGGTATCTGCCGGGAAAATCTCCGCCGCAATGGTCTTCACCCGGTGCGCGAGCACCTTCGGCAGACAGAGAATTTTGTGTTTCCATTCGCCGGTCTTCAACGGCGGTTCCGTCACGGTGCCGATGGCGGCGATGCCCATCGAGAGATAGGCGTCCGTCTCCTCGCCGTAGCGCAGTCCCGCGCTGCGCAGCTTCATCGTGACGCGGATCAGATCGCCGGGCTGCAATGCGTCGCAGCTGTCGTCATGCGCGTAGGCGCGCACGGCGAGCCGGTCGAGCCCCGGCTCATCCAGATGCAGCATCAGGCTCGTGCTGTAATCCATTTGCACGGGGTAATCCAGCACGCGCGCGGAATAGGCCTGCTCGGTCTTCCCGTCCAGCGCGGAGAGCGGATCGAGCACGCGGTGCGCGCGAAAGGCGTACCAGCCGAAGCCGACTGCCGCCGCAACCAGACAGAGCATCCACCGCCGCCGGTTGATTCCGTGCAGCAGGAGTCCGCCAGAGGCAAGCAAGACCGCGCCGAGCGCGCACCAATACAAAGCGGGAAGGGGAATCAAATAATGCGCCGCAAACACAGCCAGCGCAAAGCCAAACCCAAACCAGGCAAGCCTGCGCATAAGCCATCCCCGCTTTCTGTCACATAATACTTTATTATATCTAAAATTGGAGAGAAGGACAAGAAAAAGTTAGGAGTTAGGAATTAGGAGTTAGGAGTTAGGAGT
>CAMJHX010000004.1 GCA_946405655.1 uncultured Clostridia bacterium | reverse complement strand
CCAGCGCGCATCGTCCGACGTCGATATAGTGGCTGTCGAACCGATAGCCGGTGATGAACTGATCGTCCGCGTCGTAGAAGTCGATGCAGTACGTCCAGCCGCCCATGCCCGGTATCCCGTATTCCGCGGCGACGGGCATGTTGTCCAGGTAGCGGATCAACTCCTGCACGTCCTTGGGATCCTTGACGTCGTGAGGCTGTCCGAGCTTTTCCCAGCTTTCGATGCGGATCCATGCGGTGTTCGCCGGAACGAAGCTGACGCGCTCGGTCGCATCGACCAGCCGCAGGATGACGGCGGTCGCCTCTGCGCGGGTGGCATGGGCCTTCGGGTTCACACGCTGCAGCTTGTCCCCCTGCAGCACGCCGGAGACGCGCATCGCCTCCACGGCGTCCTTCGCCCACGGGGAAACCGCATCTGCGTCCGCGAACGCACTGACCGGGACGGCGGCGGGCTTGAGCGCGACGTGCGCTCGGACGTCCATGAACCGGGCAGCCATCGCCGCCATCTGCTCGCGCGTGACGGGCTGACCGAGGCCGAAGTGCGTTTCGTCCACACCGTTCGTGACGCCCATATCCGCGGCGCAGGCCACGGCGGCGGAGTACCACTGGCCCAGCGGAACGTCAGAGAAATTGTACACGGTCTCCTCCGGATCGCCGGAAAAGGGCTTCTGCGTCTGCTCATACACGTCGAGACGGATGTCGGCAGCGCGGAACAGCATCACCAGAAACATCTCTCTTGTCACTGTTCCGTTGGGTTCGAAGGTCGTGCGCGTGACGCCGTTTGTGATGCCCTTTTCATAGGCTTCCTTGACCACGGGATAATACCAAGCGTCCTGCGGCACGTCCTTGAACGGCAGACCGAGGGCGGCGAGGGCGCTCAGCGGCAGGAGCGATGCGAACAGCAGCACCGCCAGCATGAGCGAGAGCAGTTTTCTTGTCTTTTTCATCTTCCTTCCCTCCTTTTCAGTTCCTCAGCGTCCACAGGCGGAAATACGGCGTCGCCGTGATCAGTCTGGACGAATTCACATCGATGAACTGCGAATCAAACCGGAAGCCGCCAAGATATTGGTCTTTTGCGTCATAGAAGCTGATCCAGCAGATCCAGCCGCCCGTCTGCGGCAGGCCATATTCCCGGGCAATCGGCACATTGTCCAGATGACGGATCATTTCCTTCACGGCCGTCGGATTCTTGATGTCGAGCTGTCGCTGCTCGCCGTCGACCGTCGCACGCTGATTCTGGAGCCGGATCCATGCCGTCCCCTCCGGGACAAAGCTGACGCGCTCGGTCGCGTCCGTGAGTCGAAGCACGACTGCCGCAGCCTCGGCGCGGGTGGCATGATCCTGCGGGTGCAGGCGCTGCTGCGCATCGCCCTGCATCACGCCGGAAACGCGCATGGCCTCGACGGCGTCCTTCGCCCAGTCGGAGATCTGATCGGCGTCAGCAAAGGACTTGACCGGGTTTTTCGCATTCTTGAGCGCAACGTGCTTACGGACGTCCATAAAGCGGGCAGCAAACGTCGCCATCTGCTCTCGGGTCACCGGCTCGCCCACGCCGAAGCTGCCGTCGCCGACGCCGCTCGTCACTTCCATCTCTTTGGCAAGGCAGACAGTCTCGGCGTACCACGCGTCTGCATCGACATCAGAAAACGACGCAGCAAGGATCTCCGTTCTCCGGCCGCCGATTGAGATTGCCTCATGGTACGCATCCAGCTCGATCCCCGCCGCGCGGTAGAGCATCACGAGAAACTGCTCCCGCGTGACGGTGGCGTCGGGCTCGAAGGTCGTGGAGGTGGTGCCGTTTGTGATCCCGCGATCATACGCGGTCTTCACTACGGGATAATACCACGCGGAGCGCGGCACATCCGTAAACGGCAGGCCGAACACGGCGAGGGCGCTCAGCGGCAGGACGGACGCGAGCAGCAGAACCGCGAGCATGAGCGCGAGCAGTTTACCGGATCTTTTCATTTCTTTCACTCCTTTTTTATGAAACACTCAAATCATAGCTGCCGTCGTCATAGACCTGCAGCTCCACATAGCGCGACTGGCCAAACGGGAAGCCGTAGACGGTGGCGGCATAGTGGCCGTCCACGATCTGGCCGGTGATGTTCTTCGTGAGCACCGGGACGCCGTGCGGCTCGCAGAAGATCAGGAAATCCCCTGCCGCCGAATGGCTGTAGCGCCCGATGTAATGAATACGGGCAGTGGGGGTCGAGGTCGGAGCCGGGGTCGTGACGGTGCCAGGATCGGAGCCGCCGCTGCCGTTCCAGCCGCCAATGCCGGGGAGCGGAATGCCCATGCCGCTGCCCGGGATGCCGGAGCCGCTGCCGCCGGAGCCGGGAAGACCGGGCAAGCCCGCACTCCCCCAGCCGGAGACGCCGGGATTGTACGGCTGGTTCGGCGTCGGCTGCGCCGGGGACGTGGTCTGATCTCCGCCCTGTTCTGGTGTTATGTAAACAGGGCTCGAGGGATCTGCGCCGGGCTGCGCGGTCTCGGTCGGATCATTCGGCGCGACGGTGATGATCGGCGCGGAGAGATCCTGCGGCGTGGACGTCGGGCGGTTCAGCATGGCGTTGGAATAGAGCACCGTGCCGGTGATGACGGCGGCCGCTGCCGCAGCGACGGCGGCGATCTTCCATTTCAGGTGCGGGATCGCGTCGGACGCCGCCTCGTCGATGAACCGATCGTCGATGCTGCCGATGGCCTCAAAGAGCTGCTGCACATTCATACGGCAAACCCCCTCTCTGCGAGAAACGCGCGAAGATCCTGGCGAAGCCGGTGCAGCGCGACGGAGACGCTGCTCTCAGACATGTCCATGCGCGCGGCGATATCGGAGATGGAATCGGCATACCAATAGCGCCGGACGAACAGTTTGCGCTTTTTCAGCGGCAGGGCGGCAAGGAAATCATTGAGCGCCGCGGTGAGCTCGCGCTCCTCCAGCGCCTGCTCCACCTGCTCGCGCGAAGAGATACACTCGGAGAGCTCCTCATACACGAGATCCAGCCCTGCCCCGCCGCGCTTTTGCGCCCGGTCGCGGTGGAAGACCTTCAGGGCGAGATTGCGCGTGATCCTGCCTAAAAACGCCGAGAGACTGCGCGGGCGCTGCGGCGGGATCGCGTTCCAGGTATGTAAATAAGTATCGTTGACGCACTCCTCCGAGTCCTGCGGGCTCTGAAGAATGTTGTGCGCAATCGTGTAGCAATAGGCGCCGTAGACCTCGTCCGTGGCGGGGATGGCGCGCTCATCCCGATCCCAATAAAGCTGCACGATCTGACTGTCGTTCATGGGGAACAACCTCCCTTCCTATCCACTATAGACCGCGTTTTCGATCAAATCTTACAAAGAATATAACAAAAAGTGGGCCGCTGCACAATACAGCGGCCATTTTGATTTGTTCCGCACAATAAAGGCTGTCATTCTGAGCGGAGCGAAGCGGAGTCGAAGAATCCTGGCAGAGCAGCCGGAAAGACGCTGATGGTTCTATTCTGCTGCCGTGCCAAGATCCTTCGACTTCGCGCTGACGCGCTCCGCTCAGGATGACACGCTTTTTTACTGCCGGCACAACGCTTCATTAAAAGCGGAAGTAGATGAACGGGTTATACTGCGTGCTGATGAGGCTCGCGATGCAGAGGGCGAGCAGAAGGACGCAGACGACGTCGAGCGCGATCGTGCCGCCGAGGGTGCGCGGGAGCTTCTCGAGCGGGCGGCGCAGGATCGGGAACGAGAGCGCGAGCGCCGGGATGACCGCGAGGCAGGAGACAAAGAGCGTCATATCCGCGGAGAAGACGCCTGCCCAGTCGGTGGGGCGATACACAAAGAGCGTATGCAGCGCATCTTTGAGCGAGGCGAAATCCGTGCGGTCGAAGAGCACCCAGCCGAGGTTGACGAAGAAGAAGGTATAGACCCAGCGAAGCACCGAGGGCAGCTTTTCGAGCCACTTGCCGAGCAGGAGCTTTTCGATCAGAAGCAGCGCCGCGTAATAGAGCCCCCAGAGGATGAAGTTCCACTGCGCGCCATGCCAGAAGCCGGTGAGCGCCCAGACGACGAGCAGATTGAAGATCCATCTGCCCTTCTTCACGCGGTTGCCGCCGAGCGGGATATAGACATAGTCGCGGAACCACGAGGAGAGCGAGATGTGCCACCGCCGCCAGAACTCCGTGATGGAGCGGGAGACATAGGGGTAATCGAAGTTTTCGAGGAAGTGGAAGCCGAACATGCGCCCGAGACCGATGGCCATGTCGCTGTAGCCGGAGAAGTCGAAATAGATCTGCAGCGTGTAGCCGAGGGCGGCGAGCCAATAGCTGAGCGTGCCGAAGACGGCGGGGTCGCCGGCATAGATCGTGTCCGGCAGGAGCGCGACGGTGTTCGCGAGGAGCACCTTTTTGGCTAAACCCCGGATGAAGCGGCGCAGGCCGACGGCGGCGTCGGCGAGCGATTCGCTCCGGTCGCGGATCTCACTCTCGACGGTCTCATAGCGGACGATCGGGCCCGCGATCAGCTGCGGGAAGAAGCTGACGTACAGCAGCAGCGAGAGGAAATTGCGCTGCACGGAGACCTTGCCGCGATAGAGATCGATGACATAGGAGAGGATCTGGAAGGTATAGAAGCTGATGCCGATGGGCAGCGCGAGCGCCGGAACCCTGCCGAGCGCGGGGATCAGGGGGCTGAGATTCTCGCAGAAGAAGCCGAGATACTTGAACACCGCGAGGTTTCCCACCAGCAGCGTGACCGTGACGGCGAGGATCGTCCGGCTGTGATGCTTCTCGAGGAGCAGGCCGCCGAGATAGGCCTCCAGCGTCGCAAGCAGGAGCAGGAGGATAAAGCGCGGCTCGCCCCAGGCATAGAACACCAGAGATGCTGCGAGCAGCACGCCGTTTCGCCAGACGCGATTGCGGCTGAGGAGATACAGAAGCGCCGTCAGCGGCAGGAAGGCACAGAGGAAGGTGAGACTGCTGAAGATCATGCCGCGCCACCTCCCGGAAGAAACTCCTCCAGCTTCCAGTAGTCCAGATTGCCGATGAGCAGGACGGAATCAATGCCGTGCTCGGCAGTATAGGAAGCGAGGTCAAAGGGATGGCCGATATCGGTCTCATAGTTTCGCAGATCGATGCTGTAAAGGTTTTCGTATTCGGAGGCGAGCAGCTTGAGGAGCGCGTTATCAAACGATTCGCCGATGACGAGGAGGCTGCCCGCGCCGGGGTTTTCGGTGTGGAAGCAGATCTCGCCGTCGTCCCCGCCGTAGAACGCGCTGTAGGACACCTCGCCGTCGGCAAAGGTTTCGTTCTGCGCGCCGAAATCTGCGGCAGGCTTGCCGTTGATGGTAATCTCCATCGGCGGGAAGGCGTAGCGATAGGCATAGAAGTCCTCGGTGAACATACCCTCGGCGGCGCTGAGCAGCGCCTTGGAGCCGCTCATGCCGCCCGCGATCCGCTCCGGCCCCTCCGCCTGCAGCGAGGCAGCTTTGCCGAGCAGGGGCATCAGCTGCCGATAGGCCCGATCCGCGCCGGCATAGTTCCAGTGGTGATCCGTGCGGAAGAAAAAGCGCTTGAAATCCTCGGCGGTGCGCACCGGGAAGGCGGCCTTGCGCTCCGAGGGAATGTCCAGCCGGTCGAGCAAATAGTCCGAGACGCCGGTGGAATAATCGGTCTCCAAATAGAGATCCGTGTCCTTCTCGATGAAATAGGCATAGAACGTGAGCTCCGGATGCGCGGCGATGAGCGCGTTGACGCCCTCCGCCTTCTTCTCGAGCGCGTCCTGCTCGGTCTCCAGCCAGCGCGTGGGATAGACGATGTAATCATCAAAGATCTCCATGCCCTGAAAGGACACATACCGCCCCTGAAACGGGCGCATAAAGGCGCGCAGCCCCCACTTCTGGATGGCGGTCGTCCAGCGGTGCCAGCGCTGCTCGAGCCCCTGCGCGCCGACGGTCTGGTCGGAGAGCGCCTGCTCGAGCGCGTCCTGATCCTCGCCGGAGAGCAGCCCGGAGACGGTGAACGCGGGAAGCGCGGCGGCGGGCCGATTTTCATAATAATTGATATCCTTGGGGCGCACGATGGCTTTGCCCAAGCTCAGCAGCATCGCCGCGAGCAAGAGCACCACCCAAAGCCGATCCACGGCCTGTTTCATGGTTTTCCTTCTTTCAGAAAGACGTTTTGATTCCATGGAATCATATCACAGCGCCCGAAGGAATGCAACCTTCGGGCGCTCAATGGTATACACAGGGTTTGGGGAGGGATCTTACAAAAGAAATTATAAAATGACACCGGCAGTCGTCCGGGAAAGGGTCGTCGAGGACGCCGACCCCTACGATTGCTTGCTATGCTGACAGGCCGTGCAGTCGCCGGTGCAGCCGGAGCAGGAGCTTCCGCCGCAGCAGCTTTTGTCCTTGCGGAAGGCGCTGCGCGCGGCGAGGATGACGATGACGGCGAGGGCGGCGATCAGGACGATATCCCAGATATTCACGTCATCACCCCATTCCGAACAGGATGCAGACCACGCGCACCAGCAGCGCCGCGAGCCACGCGACGACACACTGCCAGAGCACGACGCCCCACGCCCACTTCGCGCCGAGCTCGCGCCGGATGGACGCAATGGCGGCGACGCACGGCGTATAGAGCAGGCTGAACACCAGGAGCGCCGCGGCGGAAAGCTGCGTGAGCGCGGCGCCGACGCCGGAGCCGAAGAGCACCTCCAGCGTGGAGACCACGCTCTCCTTCGCCATGAAGCCGGAGATGAGCGAGACGGCGATGCGCCAGTCGCCGAGGCCGAGCGGACGCAGGATCGGCGAGAGGAGCCCCGCGACGCCGGCGAGAATGCTGTCCGCCGAATCGACGCGGTTGAGCCGGAAGTCGAAGCTGTTTAAGAACCAGATGCAGATCGTGGCGAGGAGAATGACGGAGAAGGCGCGCTGCAGGAAGTCTTTGGCCTTGTCCCACAGCAGGCGCAGCACGTTCTTCGCGCCGGGGAGACGGTAGTTCGGCAGCTCCATCACGAACGGCACCGCCTCGCCCTGAAAGAGCGTGCCCTGATAGAGCTTCGCCGCCAGAATGCCGAAGAGGATGCCGAGCAGATAGAGCCCGACCATGATGAGTCCGCCCTTGCCCGGGAAGAAGGCGCTGACGAAAAAGCCGTAGATCGGAAGCTTCGCCGTGCAGCTCATAAAGGGCGTGAGCAGGATGGTCATGCGGCGGTCGCGCTCGCTGGGAAGCGTTCGCGTCGCCATCACAGCCGGCACCGTGCAGCCGAAGCCGATGAGCATCGGCACGATGCTGCGCCCGGAGAGGCCGATCTTGCGCAGGAGCTTATCCATGAAGAAGGCGACGCGGGCGATATAGCCGCTGTCCTCCAACAGAGACAGGAAGAAAAATAGCGTGACGATAATGGGCAGGAAGCTCAGGACGCTCCCGACGCCGGTGAAGATGCCGTCGATGATGAGATCGTGGATGACGCTGTTGACGTGCGCCGCGGTGAGCACGCCGTCGACCCAGACGGTGAGCGCGTCGACGCCCTGCTCCAGCAGTCCCTGCAGCCACGCGCCGATGACGTTGAACGTGAGCCAGAAGACGACGCCCATGATGGCGATGAAGGCGGGGATGGCGGTATATTTGCCGGTGAGAAATTCGTCGATGCGCTGGGATCTCAGCCGCTCGCGGCTCTCATGCGGCTTCTGCACCGTGGAGGCGCAGACGCGGCCGATGAAGTCAAAGCGCATATCGGCGATCGAGGCGCTGCGGTCGAGCTTGCGCTCGGTCTCCATCTGGAGGACGATGTGCTCGAGCATCTCCTGCTCGTTCTGGTCCAGCTGCAGCTGCTGCAGCACGCGCGAATCGCCCTCGATGAGCTTGGAGGCGGCAAAGCGCACGGGCAGATCATAGCGCTCGGCGTGGTCCTGAATCAGATGGATGACCGCGTGGAGGCAGCGGTGCACCGCGCCGTCGTGGTCGTTCTCATCGCAGAAGTCCTGCCGGAGGGGTTTTTCCTGATAGTGCGCGACGTGCACGGCGTGGCGGATGAGCTCATCCACGCCCTGATTTTTCGCCGCCGAGATCGGCACGACGGGGACGCCGAGCTGGATCTCCATCTCGTTGATGTCAATCGAGCCGCCGTTGCCCGTGACCTCGTCCATCATGTTGAGCGCGACGACCATCGGCACGTTCATCTCCAGAAGCTGCATGGTGAGATAGAGGTTGCGCTCGATGTTCGTGGCGTCCACGATGTTGATGATCGCATGGGGCTTTTCCTGCAGGACGAAGTCGCGCGAGACGAGCTCCTCGCTGCTGTAGGGCGACATGGAATAGATGCCCGGCAGATCCGTGACGAGCGTGTTCGGATAGCCGCGGATGACGCCGGTCTTGCGGTCGATCGTGACGCCGGGGAAATTGCCGACGTGCTGATTGGCGCCGGTGAGCTGGTTAAAAAGCGTCGTCTTGCCGCAGTTCTGGTTGCCGACGAGGGCGAACGTGAGCACCGTATCGTCCGGAAGCGGATCGCCGCTGCCCTTGGGGTGGAACTTGCCCTCCTCGCCGAGGCCGGGGTGCTCCTCGCCGTGCTTCATCGGCTCCCAGATATGGTCGGGCGCGGCCTTCTTTCCCGGCGTGACCTCGATCCGGTCGGCGTCCGCGAGGCGCAGCGTGAGCATATAGCCGTGCAGACGCAGCTCCATCGGGTCGCCCATGGGGGCGAGCTTCTCCACCGTGACCTCCGTGCCGGGGAGGACGCCCATATCCAGAAAATGCTGTCTGAGCGCGCCCTCACCGCCGACGGCGGTGATGACGCCGGTCTGACCGACGCCGAGCTCCTTTAATGTCATATGAAAAATCCTCGATTCGTTAGCTGTACCTAATTTATAATCGATTCCGCCGGAAAAGTCAATCGTTTTGGACGCAATTTCCGGTTTCGGACTGCATTCTTGCGTTTTTGTCTCTGTTACGGTACAATATCGGCAGACAAACGATCCGGAGGTGCCTTATGGCGAAATTTTTTGTGGCCGCGACGAATCTGGCGGGCGGCAGAGCGATCATCCGCGGCAGAGACGCGGAGCACATCAAGGTTCTGCGCATGCGCCCGGGCGAGGAGGTCATCCTCAGCGACGGCGAGGGCACCGATTACATCGGACAGATCGTGCGCGTGGACGACCGGGAGAGCGAGGTGGAGATCCTCGAGACGAGAGCGAGCATCTCCGAGCCGAGCGTGCGCACGATCGTGCTCGCGGGTCTGCCCAAGGGCGAGCGCGCGGACTTCCTCGTGCAGAAATGCACGGAGCTCGGCGCGGCGGACGTCTATTTCTTCTCCTGCACGCGCTGCGTGGCAAAGGCGAACAACATGGACAAAAAGCTCGAGCGCTGGCGGCGCATCGCGCTGGAGGCGGCGATGCAGTCCGGGCGCGGGGCGATCCCGAAGGTGTATTATCTCGAGGATTTCGGTGCTGCGCTCAATGTTGCCGTGAAATGTGACCTGCGGCTGTTCCTCTATGAGACGGGAGACCGCGTGACGATGAAGGCGGCGATCGAGGCAAAGCCGGAGGCGAAGACCGCGGCGCTGATCACAGGGCCCGAGGGCGGCTTTGAGCCGTTTGAGGCGGAGCTCGCGCGGCAGGTCGGCTGCGACGTGTGCGCGATGGGCCCGCGCATCCTGCGGTGCGAGACCGCGCCGATGGCAGCGCTGACGGCGCTGATGTATGCGACCGGGAACCTATAAAGCAGAAAGGGGCACGTTGCAAAAACATGCCCCTTTTCCATTATGATGATATGCATTCAAAACCTTGTCATCCTGAGCGGAGCGCGACAGCGCGGAGTCGAAGGATCTTGGCATGGCAGCAAAGCAGAACCATCAGCGTCTATCCAACTGCTCTGCCAAGATTCTTCGACTCCACTTCGTTCCGCTCAGAATGACATTCTTTTTTACTGCGCAAGGCAAAACAAAAAGGGACTGCTGCAGCAGTCCCTTTTTGTTCATTACAGCTTTGCAAAGCGCATCAGGATCGTGGCAAGCTGGCCTCTCGTGGCAGTGCCGATCGGGAGGAGCGTGTGCGCGGTGACGCCGGTGATGACGCCCTGCTCGACTGCCCATGCCATGGCGTCCTTCGCGAACGCGGCGACCGCGCCGCGGTCATAGAAGCCGGAGAGATCGCCCGCGCTCTCGGGGGAGCCGGCATAGCGCCAGAGCATCGTCGCCAGCTGCTCGCGGCTGACGGCGGCGAGCGGCAGGAAGGTGTGCGCCGCGGCGCCCTTGATGACGCCCTCGTTGTACGCCCAGACGATGGCGTCGTGCGCCCAGCTGCTGTCCGGCACATCGATAAACGGCTCGGTCAGATCGCTGACGTCGGGCGAGCCCGCGAGACGATAGAGGATCGCGGCGAGCTGATCGCGCGTGGTGATCGCGGCGGGCGCAAAGAGGCTGCCGCCGATCCCGTTCATGAGGCCGTGGTTCGTGACATAGCGCACGCCGGGGGCATACCACGCGGCGGGGTCGACATCCTTATACGGGATCTGCAGCGCGTTGAGCACACGGTCGGCGATGAACTGCTGGCCGTTTTCGTTCGGGTGGACGGCGATGCCGTAGTTCTCCGTGATGGAGGGGATGAAATCGGGGTCGGTGATGTTCTTCGGCATGCCGAAGATCTCGCAGCCCATGACGTCGACGAAGGAATAGTCCTTCGCGTGAGGGCTCGCGACGCGCATATGGAAGTTCACGAGATCCATGAACGCGCCGACGATGGCGCCGATGTTGATCATGTCGTTCGTCAGATGCACGCCCTCGACCATGTTATACATGCCGACGACGACGATCTCCGCATCGGGGTTGAGCTTGTAAATGCAGTCCATGGAGGCGTCAAAGTGCGTCTTGAAGCCCGCGTAGGTATAGCGCAGGGAGCGCAGGAGCAGGTCGATCAGCCCGAGTGCGGCGCCCGCGTCGCCCAGCTGGGCGCGGACGTTCGATTCAAACTCGCGCCACTGGGGCGTATCGAGCAGGGCGAGCATGCTCGGCGAGAGGGAGACGTCCATCGGCTCCTTGCCGTCCTGATAGCGGCTGATCTGCATCTGCATGAAGGTGCCGAAGTTGTTCGCGCCGATGTTCAGCGTGATGATATCCGCCTCGGAGATGTACTTGGCGAAATCCTCGCGCATCCGGTCGATGCCGCCGCCGCAGCGCTCGAGCAGCGGGTCCTCATAGAAATAGAGGCGGGTATAGTCGTCGCCGGGATAGCCCGCATCGAGCACATGGTGCAGCTCCTCCGGGCGGAAGCCGGAGAAGGCGAGCTGCTGGTAGTTCTCGCTCTCAACGTCGATGCCGAGCTCGCGGGCGACGATCGTCGGGAAGGCATAGGGCAGCTTGGTCTTGTAGCCGCGGACGGTGTTGTTGCCGTTTTCAAAATAGCCCTCGGTGCCGTAGCCGTTGGCAACGGAGTCGCCGAGCGAGACGAGGCGCAGATCCTCCGCCGGTTCCTCCACCGCAAAGCACACGGAAAAGCCTGCCAGCAGCGTGAGCACGAGCAGCAGCGCAAGCGCGCGGGTGAAAACTCGATTCATATCCATTCTCCTTTACAAAAATGAAATTCTGACTACATAATAGCAAAGAAGGTTACAAAAAGCAACAAAAATAATTGTTGTATTTCGAACCATTTCAAGGTATACTTAATTTTACATTCCTTTAAATCACTATGCATTTAAAGAGAGAGGAGTCAAAACATATGAATGAGAACAGAGAGAGACTGGGCAGCCGGCTCGGTTTCATCATGCTCAGCGCGGGCTGCGCGATCGGCTGCGGCAACGTCTGGAAGTTCCCGTGGATGACGGGGCAGTACGGCGGCGGCGGCTTCGTGCTGGTCTATGTGATCTGCCTGCTGCTGCTGGGTCTGCCCGCGATGACGATGGAGTTCGCCATGGGCCGCGCCTCACAGGCGAGCCCGGTGCGCATGTATCAGAAGCTGGAGAAGCCCGGTCAGAAATGGCACATCCACGGCTACTTTGCCCTGCTCGGCAACATCGCGCTGATGGCGTTCTACACCGTCGTCACCGGCTGGATGATGTATTACTTTGTGAAGTTCCTGCTCGGCCAGAGCGCGAACCTCGGCTTCGTGGAGATGATCACGAATCCGGGCGTGAACGTCATTTATCTGCTGATCGCGGTCGTGCTGGGCTTCGGCGTGCTGAGCTTCAACCTGCAGGGCGGTCTGGAGCGCGTGACGAAATATCTGATGACGGCGCTGTTCGTGCTGATGGTCGTGCTCGCAATCCACAGCTTTACGCTCACCGGCGCGAAGGACGGTCTGAAGTTTTATCTCGTGCCGGATTTCTCGAAGATCAACGGCTCGGTCATCGTCGGCGCGATGAACCAGGCGTTCTTCACGCTGAGCCTCGGCATCGGCTCGATGGCGATCTTCGGCAGCTACATCGGCAAGGAGCGCAGCCTCCTCGGTGAGAGCGTGAACGTCATCATCCTCGATACCTTCGTGGCGATCGTGGCGGGTCTGATCATGTTCCCCGCCTGCTTTACCTACAATCTCGAGGTCAACGCCGGCCCCGCGCTCCTCTTCAACACGATGGCCACCGTCTTCAACAACATGGCGGGCGGACGCTTCTGGGGCTCGCTCTTCTTCCTGTTCATGGTCTTCGCGGCGTTCTCCACGGAGCTCGCCGTGTTCGAGAACATCCTCGCCTGCGTGCGCGAGCTGACCGGCTGGAGCCGTCCGAAGGGCTGCGTCGCCTGCGGCGTCGGCATCTTCGTGCTCGCGCTCACGACGGCGCTGGGCTACAGCGTGTTCCACTTCCAGCCCTTCGCGGAAGGCTCCGCGTGGCTGGACTTCTGGGACTTCATCGTGAGCAACAACCTGCTGCCGCTCGGCGCGCTGATCTTCTCGGTCTTCTGCTGCTTCAAGTTCGGCTGGGGCTGGGACAAGTTCGTCGCCGAAGCCAACGCCGGCAAGGGTCTGAAGGTGAAAAACTGGATGAAGCCCATCTTCCAGTTCGTCGTGCCGATCGCGATCATCGCGCTCTATATCATCGGCCTCGTGCAATTCCCGTGGAAGTAAAACAACCAAACAGCAAAAGCACTCAGAATGGCATTGCCGTTCTGAGTGCTTTTTTTGTCCATTTTTATTGTGCGCTCAGCAGCTGATCTACGACCTGGCGGGCGAGTCTTGCCGAGCGGCCGCCTCTGGAGAGCGCGGCGCGCTCTGCCTCGGCGCGAAGCGCCTCGGACGGCAGCGCGAGACCCTGATCCCGCGCCAGCTGCTCGACGATGTGCAGATACGTCGCCTTGTCCGGGCGCTGGAACGTCACCTGCAGACCGAAGCGGTCGGACAGGCTCTTGAGCTCCTGGAGCGTATCGGAGCAGTGCACGTCGTCCCCCTCGCGGTCAGAGAAGCGCTCCTTCACCAGATGGCGGCGGTTGCTCGTGGCATAAATGACCACGTTTTTGCTGCGGGCGGAGAGCCCGCCCTCCAGCGCCGCCTTGAGCGCGTTGAAGCTCTCGTCATCCGTGAGGAAGGAGAGATCGTCGATGAAGAGGATGAATTTGAGCGGGTTTTCCGCAAGCTGCGCGAGCACCGCCGGCAGGAGCGGCAGCTGCTCGCGCCGGAGCTCCGCGAGGCGGAGGCCCTCGGGCGCGAGCGCGTTTGCAACGGCCTTGACCGTGGAGGATTTGCCCGTTCCGGCGTCGCCCGTGAGGAGCATGTTGGCGGCGGGCTTTCCGGCGAGGAGCGCCTTCGTGTTCTCCAGCACGATGGTGCGCTCCCGCTCATAGTCCACGAGGTCTTCCGGCAGGATCGGATCGGGATGCGCGACCGGCGTGAGCGCGCCGCCGTCATCGACCAGAAACATCGTATGCCGCGCGAACATGCCGAAGCCCCGCTTCCCCACCTCGGAAAGCCGGCGCTGATACGCCGCGGAGAGGTCCGCGCCGGGGCTCGCAAACCCCGGCAGCGGGACGCTCTCTTGAAGCGGCTGCTGCAGATCGGCGTGAGAGAGGGAGGCCGCAGCCTGCAGCGTCTGCAGCTCGTCCGCAAGGGTCTGGTGCAGATAATCCGGCAGGGGCTCTCCCCGCGCCGCCATGCGCGCGCAGACATTGTCGCTCTCGGCGCAGAGCCGGAGCAGGTGCGCATCGAGCGCACCGCCGTTTGCCGCGTAGAGCGCGCTGACAAAGGCGGCATAATCCGGCGCAGTCTGCGACGAGAGATACTGCCGCAGCGCCGCCACGACGGGATCATCCAGCAGCGCGCGGAAGACGGCGAGCGTATCGAGCCGCTGTTTGAGTGTGTTCAGCTCCATCTCAGTTCAAAACCGCGCCGGACGCGCCGCTGGAGACGAGCGCGGCATAGCGCCTGAGATATCCGGAGAGGGGCTTCTGCTTCGGCTGGAAGGATGCCATGCGCGCCTGCAGTTCTTCCTCCGGGATGAGCAGATCGATGGTGTTGGCCGGAATGTCGATGCGGATGCGGTCGCCCTCGCGCACGACGCCGATGGCGCCGCCGGAGGCCGCCTCCGGGCTGACATGACCGATGCATGCGCCGCGCGTGGCGCCGGAGAAGCGCCCGTCCGTGATGAGCGCGACGCTGGCGCCGAGACCCATGCCCATGATGGCGGAGGTGGGATTGAGCATCTCGCGCATGCCGGGGCCGCCCTTCGGCCCCTCATAGCGGATGACGACCACGTCGCCGGGCCGGATGGCGCCGGCATTGATCGCCGCCTGCGCCTCCTCCTCGGAATCGAACACGCGGGCCGGGCCCTCGTGCACGAGCATCTCCGGCAGGACGGCGGAGCGCTTGACGACGCAGCCGTCCGGGGCGAGATTGCCCTTGAGGACGGCGATGCCGCCGGTGGCGCTGTAGGGCTCCTCCACGGGGCGGATGACGGACGGATCGCGGTTCGCCGCGCCGACGAGGTTCTCCGCGACGGTGTGACCCGTGACGGTCATGCAGGAGGTATCGAGCAGGTTTTTCTTCACGAGCTCCGCCATGACCGCGCGCACGCCGCCCGCCTCATCGAGCTCCTCGATATAGGTGCGCCCCGCCGGGGCGAGGTGGCAGAGGTTCGGCGTCTCGGCGCTGATGGCGTTGGCGATATCGAGATCGATCTCCACGCCGCACTCATGCGCGATGGCGGGCAGATGGAGCATGCTGTTGGTGGAGCAGCCGAGCGCCATATCGACCGTGAGGGCATTGCGGATGGCGGCCTCGGTCATGATATCGCGCGGGCGGATGTTCTTTCTCCAGAGCTCCATGACCGCCATGCCCGCGTGCTTGGCAAGCTCGATGCGGGCGGAATACGGCGCGGGGATCGTGCCGTTGCCGGGCAGACCCATGCCGAGCGCCTCGGTGAGGCAGTTCATGGAGTTGGCGGTGTACATGCCGGAGCAGCTGCCGCAGCTGGGGCAGGTTTTGCACTCATATTCCAGCAGCTTTTCATCATCGATCTTCCCGGCGTTGTACTGCCCGACGGCCTCGAACATGCTCGAGAGGCTCGTCTTCGCGCCGCCGACCTTGCCGGCGAGCATCGGCCCGCCGGAGACCACGACGGTCGGCACATTGATGCGCGCCGCCGCCATGAGCAGACCGGGGACGTTTTTATCGCAGTTGGCGACCATGACGAGCGCCTCGAAGCCGTGCGCGAGCGCCATCGCCTCGGTGGAATCGGCGATCAGATCGCGCGTGACGAGGGAATATTTCATGCCCTCATGCCCCATGGCGATGCCGTCGCAGACGGCGATCGCCGGGAAGACGACGGGCGTCCCCCCTGCCATGGCGACGCCGACGCGCACCGCCTCGGTGATCTTATCGAGATTCATGTGGCCGGGGACGATCTCATTATAAGAGCTCACGATGCCGACCATCGGACGCTCGAGCTCCTCGGAAGTGATGCCGAGCGCGTGATACAGGCTGCGGTGCGCCGCGTTCTGGGGTCCGTGCTTGATGTCCATATGCGTTCTCCTCAGTTGTTGATGAGCTTCTCTTCGTCGTTCCAGCTGTAGAGCTTGCGAACCTCCTCGCCGACGATCTCAGTGGGGTGCTCGGCGGCGAGACGGCGCAGCGCGCCGAAGTGCGCCTGCTTTCCGGCGGACATCTCCAGCAGGAATTCTTTGGCGAAGGTGCCGTCCTGAATGTCGGAGAGGATCTGCTTCATCGCCTTTTTGGTGTCGGCGGTGATGATCTTCGGGCCGGTGATGTAATCGCCGTACTCAGCGGTGTTGGAGATGGAATAGCGCATGCCGGCAAAGCCGCTCTGATAGATCAGGTCGACGATGAGCTTCATCTCGTGGATGCACTCAAAATAGGCGTTGCGCTCGTCATAGCCCGCCTCGACCAGCGTCTCGAAGCCCGCCTGCATCAGCGCGCAGACGCCGCCGCAGAGCACTGCCTGCTCGCCGAAGAGGTCGGTTTCGGTCTCGGTGCGGAAGGTCGTCTCCAGCACGCCTGCCCGCGCGCCGCCGATGCCGAGGGCATAGGCAAGGCCGAGATCCCAGGCGTCGCCCGTGGCGTCCTGCTCGACGGCGATCAGGCACGGCACGCCGCGCCCCGCCTGATACTCGCTGCGCACCGTGTGGCCGGGGCCCTTCGGCGCGATCATGATGACGTTCACGTTCTTCGGCGGGCGGATGCAGCCGAAGTGGATATTGAAGCCGTGGGCGAAGCCCAGCGTCTTGCCCTCGGTGAGGTTCGGCTCGATGGCTTCCTGATAGAGCGCGGCCTGCTTTTCGTCGTTGATGAGCATCATGATGATGTCGGCTGCCTTGGTTGCCTCCGCCGCGGTCATGACCGTGAGGCCCTGCGCCTCCGCCTTGGCCCAACTGCGGCTGCCCTCATAGAGGCCGACAATGACGTTCACGCCGCTCTCCTTCAGGTTCAGCGCGTGGGCGTGGCCCTGAGAGCCGTAGCCGATGATGGCGACGGTCTTGCCGGCGAGCTTCTGCAGATCGCAGTCCTGCTGATAAAAGATTCTGTTCATGCTGGTTTTACTCCTTCTATTTTAGAAAATTTGATTAGGCGGTAATGGATCGGTTGCGCTCCAGCGCGACGACGCCGGTGCGGCAGAGCTCCACGATGCCAAGCGGCTTCATGAGGGTCACAAAGGCATTGATCTTGCCCGGATCGCCCGTGAGCTCCACGCAGAGCGTCTCCGGGCTGTAATCCACGATCTTGCCGCGGTAGATCTCCGAGGCTGCCATGACCTCGGCGCGGTTTTCCGGCGTGTTTCTCACCTTGACGAACATGAGCTCCCGCTCGAGCGAGCTGTTTTCGTCCAGCACCATGACGCGCTTGACGTTGTGCAGCTTCTGCATCTGGTTCACCATCTGATCGCGGGTGGCATTGTCGCCGGAGGCGGTGAGCGTGATGCGCGAATACTCGTGGCTCTCCGTTTCGCCGACAGAGAGGGAGTCAATGTTGAAGCCCTTGCGCATAAACAGGCTGGCAACGCGCGTCAGCACGCCGTATTTGTTTTCCACATAAGCTGCAATCACGAAACGGTTCATGAGTAAGCCTCCTCTTTGGAAGTAATCATATCGTCAATCCCGCCGCCGGGGGGCAGCATGGGAAGCACCAGCGCATCTGGGTCGATCGCGACCTCAATCAGCGTGGGGCCCCGGCGGAGCATGGATTGCTCCAGCGCCGCGCGGAAGGACGCGGCGTCCTCCGCCCGGACCGCCTCGCCGCCGAAGGCCTTCGTGAGCGCCACATAATCCGTCACGCGCCCGTGGGAGGTGCTGGAATGCCGCGCGCTGTAAAACAGCGTCTGCCACTGACGAACCATGCCCAGAACGTGGTTGTTCAGCAGCACGATGGTCAGCGGGATGTCATAGGTCACGGCGGTTGCAAGCTCATTGAGGTTCATGGCGAAGCTGCCGTCGCCGGTGATGAGAATCGTGCGCTCGCCGCTGCCGATGTGCGCGCCGATGGCGGCGCCCATGCCGAAGCCCATGGTGCCGAGTCCGCCGCTGGAGATAAACTTGCGCGGCAGCGTCAGGCGCGTGTACTGCGCCGCCCACATCTGGTGCTGCCCGACGTCGGTGACGACAATGTCCGTCTCCTGCTTGACCTGATTGAGCACCTCGAAAACCTGCATCGGCGTGATGGCGCCGGGCGTCGCGGCGTCTGCCGCGGCTCGCAGCTCGACGCCCTTTTCTCTCAGCGCCGCAACCTGATCTCTCCACGCGGGATGCTGCTGCGGCTCGAGCCGTTCGAGCAGGCAGTCAAGCGTCTGCTGCAGTCCGCCGACGAGACCCACATCGACCAGAATGCTCTTGTTGATCTCGCTCACGTCCGCGTCCAGCTGGATGATCTTCGCGTTCGGCGCAAAGCGGCTGGTTTTGCCGGTCGCCCGGTCGGAAAAGCGCACGCCCACGCCGAGGATGAGATCGGCGTTTTTGTTTGCCATCGTGGATTCATATCTGCCGTGCATGCCCTGCATGCCGAGAAAACGCGCTTCCTCCGAGGACACGACGCTCAGCCCCATAAAGGTGCTGCCGATGAAGGCGTCCAGCCGTTCGGCGAGCGCGACGATTTTCTCCGCCACGCCGGGGTGCATCGCGTCGGCCCGCGCAGCGCCGCCGCCCACATAGAGGAAGGGGCGCTCCGCGTGGCGAATCAGCTCCAGCGCGGCCTCCAGACCGACCGCGTCCGTTTCCGGCGCAGGCGCCGGCACGGCCACTTCCGCCGGGACATAGTCGCAGAGCGCGGTCTGCACGTCCTTCGGCACATCCACCAGCACCGGCCCGGGGCGCCCGGACTTGGCGATCTGGAAGGCTTCGCGCAGGACGTCCGCGAGATCGTTCACATCGGTGACAAAATAGTTGTGCTTTGTGATCGGCATGGTCACGCCGAGAATGTTGACCTCCTGAAAGCTGTCCTTGCCGATCATGGAGGTGGCAACGTTGCCGGTGATCGCCACGATCGGAATCGAGTCGAGCATTGCGGTGGCAATACCGGTGACAAGATTCGTCGCGCCCGGGCCGGAGGTCGCAAGCACAACGCCGACCTTTCCGGTGGCACGGGCATAGCCATCTGCCGCGTGGGACGCGCCCTGCTCGTGCGCCGTGAGAATGTGCCGTATGCTCGCCTGCTCCTTGTAGAGCGCATCATACAGGTCGATCACGGTTCCGCCCGGATAGCCGAAGACGGTATCACAGCCCTGCTCCTTCAAAACGTTTACAATCAATTCTGCGCCGGTCATCTGCATGGTCGTCTGTTCCTTTCCTGATCTAACAAAAAACACCCGTCTCAATCTCTTGAGACGGGTGTGTGAAACACTCGCGGTACCACTCAAATTGCGGCAAAACGCCGCCAGCTCTTCGGAGTCCGACAACTCCTATGCGTTAACGCCGCATACACGGGAGACGTCTACTGCCCGGAAAGGGATTCGGGTCTCCGGCTCGGAAGGGATAAGTCCTTGCATGGTCGTCATTACCGGGCTCGCACCAACCGCCGGCTCTCTGAAATGCGTTCCATGCGACCGTCTTCGTCGCAGCCTTTGTATTGCTAAATTCGTTTTTGTATTTTATTCCTGAATTTGGCAAACGTCAAGGGGTATATTCAACAAGATGATGAGAATTAAAATGAGAATATTTTGAATTTTTCACCAAATTTATACAATTCTTGCACAAATGGCATCTCCCACATCGTCGGTTTTGTCCGAACCGCCCATGTCGTGGGTGCGGAAATCGCCTGCCTGCATCGCCTGCTCCACGGCGGTCTCGATGCGCCGCGCCGCCGCGTGCTCGCCGAGCTGATCGAGCATGAGCGCCCCGGCGAGGATGGCCGCGACGGGGTTTGCGATGTTCTGCCCGGCGTACTTCGGCGCGGAGCCGTGGATCGGCTCGAACATGCTCACGCCGCCGGGGTTGATATTCCCGCTCGCGCCGAAGCCGAGGCTGCCGCAGATCCCTGCCGCGAGATCGGAGAGGATGTCTCCGAAGAGGTTCGGCGCGAGGATCACGCCGAAGGCCTCCGGCTTTTTCACGAGCCACATGGCGGCGGCGTCGACGTTGATCTTCTCGGTTTCGATCTCGGGATAATCCGTTCTGACCGCGTCGAAGGCGTCCTCCCAGACGGAGTACATCTGCGGGACGGCGTTGCGCTTCGTGACGCAGGAGACCTTGCCGATTCCGCGGCGGCGGGCGGTCTCGAAGGCGAAGCGCGCGATGCGCTCCGAGCCTTTATAGGTGATGAGCCCGACGTTCAGACCATAGGCGTCGCCGTTCGTGATCGAGGTATCGGCGTCGATGCTGCAGGTATACATGCCGCGGGAGATCTCCGCCTGCAGCCGGTTTTCACCCGCGCCGGCGGCAAAGGCCGCGCCGGTGCGGACATAAAAGCCCTCGGTGTTCTCGCGCACGATCTGCACATCGAACCGCTCCGCGCCCTTCACGGGCGACTCCACGCCCGGCCAGATGCGCGCGGGACGGAGGTTGATGTACTGATCCAGCTCGGTGCGCATGGCGAGCAGAAGCTGCTGCTCGATGACGCCGGGCTGGACGCGGGGGTCTCCCGCCGCGCCGAAATAGATCGCGTCATACTGCCTGAGCTCCTCAAAGCCGCCCTCCGGCATGACGACGCCGGTTTTGAGATAATACTCCGCGCCGTAGGGGAAGTGCGTGTAGTCCAGCCGGAAGCCCTCGGCGGCGGCCGCGGCGTTGGCGACCTTGACGCCCTCGCGGATGACCTCGGGGCCGATGCCGTCGCCCGGGATGAGGGCGATGTTGTATGTTTTCATGCCTGTGCCTCCACTTTCGCTTTCAGATACGGCAGCAGGCCGCCGTTTTCGATGATGCCGGTGATGAACGCCGGGAAGGGCGCGGCGTGGAAGGTCTCGCCGGTGGTGAGATCGCGGATGGTGCCGGTCTCCGGCTCGACCTGCACGCGGTCGCCGTTTTGAATCGCGGCCGCCGCCTCCGGGCATTCGAGGATCGGAAAGCCGATGTTGATGCTGTTGCGGTAGAAGATGCGCGCAAAGCTCGCCGCGATCACGCAGGCGGCGCCGCTCGCGCGGATGGCGACGGGCGCGTGCTCCCGGCTGGAGCCGCAGCCGAAGTTCCAGCCGCCGACCATCACATCGCCCGGCAGCACGCTGGAGGCATAGGACGGGTCGATGTCCTCCATGCAGTGGCGCGCGAGCGCGGCGGGATCGGGATTGTTCAGATGGCGCGCCGGGATGATGACGTCGGTATCCACATGGTCGCCGTAGCGAAACACATTGCCTTCGATCATGGCTCAGTCCTCCTTTTCATAGTCCGCGGGGTCGGCGAGGCAGCCCGCCACGGCGCTCGCCGCGGCGACGGCGGGAGAGGCGAGAATGACCTCGCTCTCGGTGTGCCCCATGCGGCCGACGAAATTGCGGTTCGTGGTGGCGACGGCGCGCTCGCCCGCCGCCATGCAGCCCATATGTCCGCCGAGGCAGGGGCCGCAGGTGGGCGTGGAGAAGGCGCAGCCGGCGGCGAGGAAGACGTCCGCAATGCCCTCATACAGGCACTGGCGGGCGATGTGCTGCGTGGCGGGGATGACGATGCAGCGCACGTTTTCCGCCACATGGCGGCCCTCGAGGAGCTTCGCCGCGGCGCGCAGGTCGCTCATGCGCCCGTTGGTGCACGAGCCGATGACGACCTGATCGATTTTCATGCCCTTCGCCTCGTCGATCGTGCGGGTGTTGCTCGGCAGATGCGGGAGCGACACCGTCGGCCGCAGTGCGCTCAGATCGATGACGACCTCGCGCTCATACTCCGCGTCCGGGTCGGCCTCGAAGGTCTGCCACGGGCGGTCGACGCGCCCGGTGACATATTCGATCGTCGTTTCATCGACGGGGAAAATGCCGTTTTTGCCGCCCGCCTCAATCGCCATGTTGGAGATGGTGAAGCGGTCGTCCATGGAGAGGCTCCGCACGCCCTCGCCGGTGAATTCGAGCGAGCGGTAGAGCGCGCCGTCCACGCCGATCAGACCGATCAGGTGGAGAATGACGTCCTTGCCGCTGACGTGCTTCGGCAGCGCGCCGGTGAGCGTGACCTTGATCGCGGCGGGTACCTTGAACCAGTTCTCCCCCGCCGCCATGCCCGCCGCCATATCGGTGGAGCCGACGCCCGTGGCGAAGGCGCCGAGCGCGCCGTAGGTGCAGGTGTGGCTGTCGGCGCCGATGATGCACTCGCCCGGGGCGACGATGCCCTGCTCGGGCAGGAGCGCGTGCTCGATGCCGACGGTCCCGACGTCATAGAAATGGCGGATGCCCTGCGCGCGGGCAAAATCCCGCGCCGTTTTGCAAAGCTCGGCCGACTGGATGTCCTTGCAGGGGGTATAGTGGTCGAGGACGATGGCGATTTTGTTCGGATCGAAGACCTTGGTAAAGCCCGCTTTTTCAAACACGCCGATCGCGACCGGCGCGGTCACGTCGTTGCCGAGGACGAGATCGAGCTTCGCCTCGATGAGATCGCCCGCCTTCACATGGTCGAGTCCCGCGTGCGCGGCGAGGATCTTCTGCGTCATGGTCATGCTCATGCGGTTTTCTCCTTTCGGGCTTCCGCCTTGCGCACGGCAGCGCAGAAGGTGTTGACGGCGTTGATATACGCCTGAATGCTCGCCTCGATGACGTCGGTGCTCAGGCCCTTGCCGGAATAGGTCTTGCCGTTTGCATAGAGCCGCACCGTGACCTCGCCGAGCGTGTCCTTCCCTTCGGAGACGCTGTGGATGTTCCAGATGCCGAAGGTGTGCTCCGGGGGCTGGATGATCTTATCGACGGCGCTGTAGGCCGCGTCGATCGGCCCGTCGCCGAGGGCGACGTCCTCGAATGTCTCCTCGCCCTTTTTCAGGCGCACGGTGCAGGTGGCAGTGGTGAAGTTGGAGGTGTGGACGCTGAACCAGTCGAGCTCATAGCCCTCGACGTCCATCTGCTCCTGCCGGATGGAGCGGTGCTCCACCATCGCCTCGAGATCGGCGTCCTTGACCTTCTTTTTCTTGTCGCAGAGGCGCTTGAACTCCTCGAACACGCTCTGCAGCTCCTCCGGCGTGAGCTGGTAGCCCAGCGTTTTGAGCCGGTCGTCCACGGCGTGCTTGCCGGAGTGCTTGCCGAGGACGAGGTTGTTCGTCTGCACGCCGACGGATTCGGGCGTGAGGATCTCATAGGTCTGCTTATTCGCGAGCACGCCGTGCTGGTGGATGCCGCTCTCGTGCGCGAAGGCGTTGCGCCCGACGATGGGCTTGTTGAGCGGCGCGGACTGGCCGATGATCGTATAGACCGTGCGGCTCGCGCGGGCGATCTGCGTGGTGTCGATGTTCGTCTCATAGTCCCAGACGCCGGGACGGGTGTGCATCGCCATGATGACCTCCTCGAGCGCGGTGTTGCCGCTGCGCTCGCCGAGGCCGTTGATCGTGCACTCGATCTGCCGCGCGCCGCCCGCGACGCCGGCGAGGGAGTTTGCCGTGGCGAGGCCGAGGTCGTTGTGGCAGTGGACGGAGAAGACGACCTTGTCGCTGTCCGGAACGTTCGCGCGGACGTATTCGATCAGCGCGCGCATCTCCTCCGGCGTGGTGTAGCCCACCGTATCGGGCAGATTCACCGTCGTGGCGCCGGCGCGGATGACGGCGTCCGTGACCCGGACGAGGAAATCCCAGTCGCTGCGCGTGGCGTCCTCGGCGGAGAACTCAACATTCGAGGTGTATTTCGCCGCGTGCCGCGTCATCGCCTCCGCCATCTCGAGGATCTGCTCCGGGGTTTTCTTGAGCTTATATTCCATGTGCAGGGGGCTCGTGGCGAGGAAGAGATGGATGCGGGGATTGGCGGCGTGCTTCACCGCGTCCCACGCGACGTCGATATCATGCTCGTTGGCGCGCGCCAGAGACGCGACGGACGCCTCCTTCACCGTGGAGGCGATGGTCTGCACGCTCTCGAAATCGCCGGGCGAGGAGATGGCAAAGCCCGCCTCGATCACATCGACGTGCAGGCGCTCCAGGCATTTTGCCACCTCGATTTTTTCCTTGAGGTTCATGCTGCAGCCCGGGGACTGCTCGCCGTCCCGGAGGGTGGTGTCGAAAATCATAATTCGATGATTCATAGCGCTTTCCTTCCTGAAAATGGATTTTTTAAGAAAAAGAAAAACCCCGCGGCATGACGAAAAGTCACACCGCGGGGTATGATCCGCGACGGTATTCAGACCGCCTTACATCGCAGGCGGCAGCAGAATCTGAGCATGACTTTTCGCGCTGTTCCGGCTCGTAAGCAGTAGAGCCAGCTCAGCGCTGATAATCAGGTTCAGAGACTGCGTAAACATCAGATTGCGTCGTTCCTTTTTCCAGAGATTGGTTCGGATTATAACACCTTAAATCGATAAAATCAATTTCTGAATTGTAGAAAATGATCGGCTTCGGAATTCTTTTTTGCGCTTTTTATACAAATTATTCCAGTTGGACGCGGCGATATGCCGGGACAACAAATGGGTACTCATTGCGAATTCGCCG
>CAMJHX010000003.1 GCA_946405655.1 uncultured Clostridia bacterium | reverse complement strand
CTGCGGGGCGATGCCCATCCAGACGCCGCCGAGCCCCTGCTCCTCGCAGGCGAGCCAGAGATGCTCCATAGCGATGCTCATATCGATCTGCGCATACATCGGCGCCCAGAGCTTTTCGCGGTAGGCGGAGACGATGACAACCGGGGCATTTTTGGCGCAGCCGGAATAGGGGCTCACGGTACTGAGCTTTTCGATCAGCTCCGGATTCGTGACGACGTAAAACTCCCACGGCTGCTGATTGCCGGCGGACGGCGCCGCCATGGCCGCGCGGAGAATGGCGGTGATCTTCTCCGGCTCGACGGGCTCGGGCTGATACTTTCGGATGCTGACGCGGGTATAAATTTCTTTCATATGACATGCCCCTCCATCAACCGTAGCTGTGCAGGCCGGGCATGAGCGTATTGACGCCGACGAACGTGAAGAGCACGACGGGGACGGCGATGATCGCAAACCATGCCATGACCTTCCCGGAGCGCTTCTGGCGCAGACGGAGGTGGAGATAGACGGCATAGATGATCCACGTGATCAGCGCCCAGACCTCCTTGGGATCCCACGTCCAGAACGCGGACCACGCCTGCTCTGCCCAGATCGCGCCGGTGAGGATCGTGACCGTGAGGAGCAGAAAGCCCACGGCGATGAGGCGGTAGGCCATATAGTCCATCTGGTGGAGCTTGCGGGAATCGGGACTCTCCCTGCGCGCGAGGAGCAGCCAGCGGAGGCCCGCCGCGCCGGCTAAGATGAAGCAGGAATAGCTGATGGCGGCGGAGCCGATGTGGAAGCCGAACCACGCGCTCTTGAGCGCAGGCATGAGCTCGGTGATCTCGCGCGGCTGCAGGGCGGCATAGCTGAGGATCAGGAAGGCCGCGGGCATGGCGGCGACGGCGATCCAGTCGGCATGGAAGCGGGCGTTGAGGATGATCATAATGAGCGCGACGCCCCAGGCGAAGGCCGTGGCGAACTCAAACTGGTTCGCGAGCGGGAGACGGTGCGCCACAACGCCGCGCACGATGAGATAGACCGTGTGCGCCGCGAAGCCCGCAAGGAAAACGATCCACGCGGCTTTGGTGAGGCCCGGCTTTTTGAAGCTGGAGCCGACGAACTGCAGCACCGCGCCGATGAAATACAGCACGATGGCGCCGAAGAACAGGACATTCATCAGGGTGTTCATTTATGTGGTACCTCCTTTGGAGTCAATTCATCGGATTCCAGCAGCGCCTCGAGGCTGAGGCGCATGCCCTCGGGCTTCGGGCCGCCGACGGCATAGCCCTCGTCATCGACCTTCACCAGCACAGGCTGGAGGAAGAATGTAATATAAAGGCCGAGCGTCATGAGCAGGAAAGCTGCCAAAAGCAGGGCGTTGACAACCGTGGGCGTATGCTTGATGCGCAGACCGGGATAGTCGATCGGGTCGTTGAAATGAAAGCGCATGCCGCCGACCTCAAGATCGTCGCCCGGGAAGGCGAGCATGGAAATATACTCCCCGTTTTCCGCCATCTGTACCTGATAGATCGGGTCCTCATAGCTGCCGACGACGTTGTTGATGAGGGTAATATTCCCGTCATCATCCTGCACATAGCCGGGATAGAGCGTATCGTACCAGAGGCCGCTGACGCCGTCGAGCGTGAGGAAGACGCTCTCGGTGAGCGGGAAATCCTCCGCAACGCCGGTTTCCAGATTCGTGGCCGTGATCGATCCGGCGGTGCCGTAGGTCTGCTGATAGATCTTATAGGGGCCGAAGTGCATCGGGTAATTGACGCGGATGCGCTGCAGGTCGCTCTTTCTGCCGTCCGGCAGCGTGACGGTGATCTCGCTCGAAAAGTCAAGATCGCCGGCGTCGTTCTCGATGCGGAAGGAGTCGACATGGATGTCCGTGCCGTCCGCCATGCGGATGCTCTCGCCGGGCATGCAGGTATCGTCCGTGAGCGTGGGGAGATAGAGCGCGAGCGCGCCGAAGATGACCGTGAGCAGGATGGCAAGGTGCGTAAGAAACGTGCCGTACCGCCCGAAGAGGCGCTTGGTATAGACCGTGCTCTCCCCCGTCTGCACCGGCTTGCAGTGCAGGTCCTCCGTCAGGTGCGCGCGGAGCTTTTCGACGCCCGAAGGCGTGAGCTTCTTTGCGTCCGGAAGGAGGCCGGCGCGCTGGACGAAGCGGTGGTCCTTCATGAGAGAAATGCCGCGCAGGATCGAGCAGAGCGTGAGATTCAGGCAGAGCAGCGCGAGCAGGACAATGAAATACCAGCTCTCGAAGATGTTATCAAGCTGCAGGGCGAGAATCGTGGGGTGAAACTGCGTATAATTCTCCGCGTAATAGGCGACCTCCCGCTGCTGGGGAATGATCGAGCCCGCGACGGAGCAGAGCGCGATCAAAAGCAGCAGAATGACGCCGAAGCGCATGGAGCGCAGGAAATTCCAGAGCTTTTTCATATCATAACTTCCAAATTTCGGATTTTGTTTTCAGTATTCGGGCCGTCTGCGGAGCGCGCAGACGGCCCGGAATGTGGTTTTGATCGGTTGACTTACTTGAACATACCCATCGCCTGCTCGGTGAGCGCGGCGGCCTTGTCGAGGCAGCGGTAGGTCAGCTTGGAGTTGTGCGCGCCGTTGGAGTTCTCGACGAAGACAAAGTCCCAATAGAACTGCGCGTCGCGGGCGACGGCGCGGATGGCGTCGAGCTCAGCGTCGGTGTACTTGCCGGAGTCCATGGCGGCGGTGATGGCGTGGTGGAGCTCCACGAGGTTCTCGCCGACCTCGGTGGTCTTGGCGATGACGTCCTCCTCGAGCGCGGTGATCTCGGCAACGAGATTGTCATGGCACTTGGAGCAGGTGTTGTTGATGAGCTCCTGATTCTCCAGCGGGCTGGAGAGGTAATGGTTCATGTAGGTGTTGCCGCTGGCGTCAACGGCCTCGGTCATGTGGCAGTCGGCGCAGGTGAACTTGCCGCGGTGGACGCTGCCCTCGCCGAGATAGGTCTCGAACTCGGGGTGCTGCACCTTGATGACGCGGATGCCGGTGTTCGGGCTGGTGAAGTCCGCGAAGCCCTGTCCGTTTTCATCGACGAGCACGTTGTTGTAGTAGTTGAGAATCTCGTCGGGATCCATGGAGGCGAGGCTGTTGTGCGGGAGGGTGGTCGCCTTCGTGCCGGGGTCGAAATAGTACTCAACGTGGCACTGACCGCAGGCGAGGTTCGCAGCGTCGATCTCGGTGAAGTCCTCGCCGACGGCGTCCGCCGCGTATGCGTGGGTGATGACGATCTGGCCGGGATTGTCGCCGGGCTCGTTGCCGTGGCAGTTGTAGCAGCCGAGGGGCTCGTTGACCTGCTGCATGACGTCCTCAAACTTGAGGGCATAGGCGGCGTCGCCCATGTTGTTCGTCATGACGGTGAAATCCGGGGTCTTGCAGGTGAAGCAGTTCGCCAGCGGATGCGGGCGGGCCGTGCCGGTCACGTCGTCGATGACGTACATATGGCCGCGGGCGCTCTCATACTGCTTGGCGAAGCCGTAGCCGTCATAGAGCGTGACGAGATAGGGGAACTTTTCCAGATAGCTGTGGAACTCGCTGTTCATCTCGTTGGAGAACCAGGACTCGTACTCGTTCGGGTACAGCTCCGCCCAGTCGCCGCTCTTGATGACCTTGATATCGCTGTTGCCGGCCTCGGCCTCCGCGATCGTCGTCGCCACATTTTCAAGCTTGACGGTGCGCAGATTGAAGGCCTTGGTGTCGATCCCCGCGTCACGCAGGGCGTTGACAATGGCGGTGCGCAGCGCCTCGGACGTGATGGTCGCGCCGCCGACGGCGTCCACATCCAGATCCTGACCGGCGATGATCGCCTTGGGGATCTGCGTGATTGCCTCGGAGCCGATGCCGTCCGTCTCCTCCTGAGAGAGGACGCGCAGCTGATAGATCTGATCCTGATCCGCCACGACCTCGACCGTGATCGGGCCGTTGCGTCCGTCCGCCGTGCCCTGCACGGTCATGGCGGAATCCGGCACGGCGCTATTGCGCACACCGACCGTGTGCACCGTGTTCGCCCAGATGATGCTGAACACGAGGAACGCCAGCAGCAGGATGCCGCTGCAGATGCCGACGATATCGCTGATGCGTTCTTTCTTCTTCGTATCTCTTCTCATTGAAATGTCCTCCGAAAAGGCGTATTCCGGACTCTGCTCCATATGGGCAGATTTCCAATTTCATTTTACACGATGTTGGATTCTTCGGTTGTTGCGGCTGCAACATTATTCTCTTGCAAACTTGATTTATAATATCTTCACGGTGAAAGAAAGAGGAGGAGGTGCTTATGATGTCTTCCGTTTCGGATGCGGTTGCCGCAGCACCGATTTTTCAGGGCATTCATGACAGTGAGCGCACGGCGCTGCTGGGCTGTCTGAAGACCTACACGCGCAGCTACCGCAAGGGTGAATTCATTCTGCTCGAGCAGGATCATGTGCAGGACGTCGGCATCGTGCTCAGCGGCACGGTGCACATGCTCAAGGAGGACGTCTGGGGCCGGCGGACGCTGCTGGACTACATGGGTCCGGGCGAGATCTTCGGCGAGACGTTCGCACTGCGGCGCGAGCAGGCAAGCCACGTCTCTTTCCTCGCGGCGGCGGAGACGAAGGCGCTCTTTCTCCCGCTCGACAATGTGCTGACGCCATGCAAGAAGCAATGCCCGTTCCACACGGCGCTCTCGCGCAATTTCTTTTTGCTGATGGGCGAGAAGAATCTCCGGCTGATGGAGAAGATCGAGATCTCCGCGAAGGGCTCCCTGCGTGAGAAGATCCTCTCCTATCTCTCCATTCAGGCGCAGAAGCAGGGCAGCAAATACATCACGATCCCGCTCAACCGCACCGAGATGGCGAGCTATCTGCACGCCAACCGCAGCGCGATGACGCGCGAGCTGTCAGAAATGCAGGCGGAGGGTCTGATCGAATTTGACGGGAATACGTTCGTCATTAAATAAGAAAAAGCATCGCTGATGGAAAGCGATGCTTTTTTATTGCGTTCGATTGTAGATATACGACACATGCTCCCTGCCGCCGCCGATGAAGACGATGGCCGCGAGCGCGCACAGGAGCATCGCCGCGAGGAGCACGACGCGCTCCGGAAGAATGAGCGTGAGACCGCCCGCGAGCACCTCGCCCAGCAGGGCGCCGGCGGTGGAGATCATGTTGAACGCGCCGTTGAAGCGGCCCTTGCGCTCATCGGGCACATAGCTCTGCGTGGCGGAGATGCGGATCGTGTAGCTCGTGATGCCGCCGATGCCGACGAGGAAGCAGAGCGCCATCATGACCGGGATGGGCGTGAAGAGATAGACGCCCTCTAAAACAGAGATCACGATATAGACCGTGAGCGCGGTGCGATAGCGGTATTGGGGCGGGATGTTGACCCGGTAGTGGATCATGCCGCCGATGGCGCGCCCGACGAGCGCCATGCCCCAGACGAGCATATAGAGATACTCGCCGTTTTCATACACGGACTTGAACCACGGCAGGACGATGACCGTGGAGACGCCGCCGGTGACGGCGGAGAAGGCGAAATAAACAGCGACGGCGAGGAGCCCCTTCTCGCTCCGGAGATAGGCAAAGCCCTCGCGCACATCCCTGAGCATCTGGCGGGCGGGCCTGAGGCTTTCGTCGCGCGTCTCCTGCTGCGTGACGAGATAGCGCTCGTCCGCGCGGATCTGCGTCTCCATAATGGCGGCGGTGAGAAAGCAGAGGGCGTTGACCGCGAGCAGCGGCGAGAGCCCGATCTTGCGATAGAGAAACGCCGAGACCGGCACCATGACGGCCGAGAGCGTTTCGAGCACGCTCGCAATCGAATAGGCCTTCTGGAAATTGCCCTCGGAGATCAGCAGCGGATAAAAGCTCTCATACGCCACCATGTAGGTGCTCTGGATGCTGCCGAGCAGGAAACAGTAGACCGCGAAAAACGGGAAGGAAAACCATCCGGTGGAGAGGATCGCCGCCATGAGCGCATAGAGAAAGGCGGAGAGGAAGTCGAGCGAATAGATCGTCTTCTTTCTCGAAAATCGGTCGAGAATCGCGCCGGAGACGATCGGCATGAACAGCTGCGGGAGCGTATACATGGCGATATAAATCGCGTAGAGCAGCGTGGATTTGGAAATGTCCAGCACCATCAGGCTCATGGCAAAGCCGGACAGGGCGTTTCCGAGCATGGAAACCACACTGCCCAGGGTGATGATGGTGAAGTCCCGCGTCCAGAGCGGACGCGGCGTATTTCCGCTTTCGTTCATGCAAATAACCCTAATAAAATATCCACGTTTTCGGTGCTGTATTCGATCTGCTCCGACCAGCGGCGCAGGTGCTCGGCGTCTGTGCCGTAAAGCGCATCCTGCGCGGCGACGAAGGCCGTGCTGTCGCGGGCGTAGCCGATGAGCCGCTCCACGGACGTCTCCCCCGCCCGGTCCAGCTGGCGCAGGAGGATGTATTGCAATATCCGGTCATAGCGCACGCCGGTCGGAAGGCTGGTCAGTTTTTGCAGGCCGCTGCTGATGCGGGAAAGCTCCTCCGGCCAGCGGTCATCGATCGGCTCTGTCTCCGCCATGCGGCGGAGATAGGTTTCCGATGGCAAAGCGCCGTCGAAGCGGAGCGCGTCCTCAGGCAAGCCGAGCAGTGTGGGTACCGTCATGCGCTCGCCCGTCTCCTCCGAGACGACGCGCAGCGGCTGCTCCTCTGCCAAGAGGAGCGCGCAGGCTGCCTCGCAGCTGAGGCCGAGGCCGCAGAGGGTATCCTCCCCGACATCGGTGAAAAAGCGCGGGTGCTGCGCGCAAATGTCGCAGAGCGCCTCCTCCCCCAGCTCGCAGATCAGGCGGCAGAGGCCGTCCTGCCGCAGGAAGGGGCAGCGCTCATCCTCCGTGAGGAGAAAGTGCGCGCCGTCGTCATCCTGATATATGCTGCGGCGGAGGTCGTACCCGAGTTCGCCCTTTACACCTGCGTAGCGCCGGAGCGCGGCCTCATCCACGTCGATCTCCCAGCCCCTGCAGCAGGTATGGCGGCAGGCAGAGGCGCGGCAGGAAAAGGCAGCGTAAAAAACAGGATAGAACGTCATGACCGCTCACTCCCCTGCTGCGGGATCGGACAGGCGTTCGGGCGGCTGTAGAGATAGAGCTCGAGGAACATGGCAAAGCCGTAGACCACGGAGACGAAAATGTTCAGGCGTGGGTATTCGCGCAGGAGCAGCATCAGGACAAGGAACGCGACTGTAAGGATGCCGACCGGCATGGTGACACGGCGGCAGAGGCCGAGATCCGGCTTGGAATACCGGCTCTGCAGCGCGAAGAGGCAGAGGTAATAGAGCAGGAACGAGCCGATCAGAAAGAGCGTTTTCGGCCAGAGGGCAACCTCCTCCTCGCGCATGAATTCGAGCGAGGTGGTGATGCAGTTCATGCCGAAGATGAGGAAGATGTGGAGCATCATATAAGCCATGCCCGTGGTATTGCGTTCGCGGTCGATGATGCGGTCATAGAGGATGCCGTAGCACAGGAAGAGCGCGACGACGATGAGAAAGCACATGAGCGAGAAATAGACGCTGCTCGGCGTGAAGCCGCCCTCGAAATAAGAGGCGATGGCGATGATCATCTCGCCGAAGGTGAAGACCACATAGAGCATGGCGCGCTCGGTCAGGTGCGTGAAGTCGACGCGGCTTTCCTTGCTGCGGTCGGAGAGCGACCATGTGGCGACGATGCCGAAGAGAATTGCCGCCGCAGCAAAGAGCGGCGCGGCATTCTGCCCGAACAGGAGACCGAGCAGGACAATCGCCGCCTCGCCGAAGAGCGGGATCATCATGCGCGAGCAGACGCTCTGCGCGGCGGGATCGCCCGCATGGTTGCGGCGCTCGAGAAAATACTGCACGCCGGTGTTGATGAGGATCAGCGCCCACGCGACGTGATATTGCGCCTGGAAGCTCTGCCAGTGGACGCGCGTGCCCTCGCCGATGTAATAGAGCAGATACATGTTGAGAAAGAGCGCAATGTGATCGCGCAGCTTGTTGCGCCCGAACATGTTGATATAGAACGTGGAATAGTTCCAGATCTGGATGACGGCGAGGCTGCAGAGCGCGTAGGCGAGAAACATCTGCAACGGGACGAAGCCATTTTGCAGCTCGCGGAGCAGAGAGCTGTTGCGCCCGATGACGTAGACGAAGATCAGATCATAGATCAGCTCGAGATATTCAACCTTTTTTTCTTCCTTGAGCATGGGGATACCACCTTTAGGGGATTGATTGGCCGAGCGCCTGTTCCAGCTCCTGCTCGGTGTGATGATGGCCGTGCTTCCCTTCCGCGATCAGATGATCGTGATCGTGCGAGTGCGTGACCGTGTGGGTGTGGGTGCTGCCGTCGTGCGTGTGCACAAAGGTGTGCTGGTGCAGATGCGCGTGGTTGCGGATGAGCGTATCCACCACAACGAGCGCGGTGCCGGCAAGCATGACCGCGAGGGCGATGAGATAGACGCCCGTGAGCTTTTCGTGCAGGAGCACGAACGACAAAAACGCCCCGATGAAAGGCGCCACGGCATAGTAGGCGCTGGTTTTCGCCGCGCCGAGATCGCGCTGCGCGCGGACATAGAGGAAAATGCTCAGCCCGTACGCCACAAAGCCGAGCAGCAGCGCAAGGCCGGCATAGCGCAGCGGCGGGAGCGTCTCGCCCGTGATCAGCGCGATCAGGAACGAGCCCGCGCCGCAGCAGAGCCCCTTGAGCGTGACGATCTCATAGGTGCTCCTGGAGGAGATGCTGCGCGTGCAGTTGTTCTCAAAGCCCCAGCAGACCGCGGCGAGCAGCACAAACAGCGAGCCCATGGAAAAGCGGAAGCTGTCCGCACCATCAAAGGACAGCAGAATGCTCGCGAGCGTGATGAGGGCGATCGCCGCCCAGAGGCGCTTCGTGACCGTCTCGCGGAAGAGACAGAGCGCGATGACCGTCGTCGCGACGATCTCGAAGTTGCCGAGCAGAGACGCGTTGGAGGCGGTGCCGTATCGGATGCCGAGCATGAGCAGAATGGGCGCCGCAATATCGAGCACGATCATGCCGATCACATAAGGCAAGTCCTGTCTCGTGAGCCGCTCCCCGCGCTGCCGGCAGCAAAGCGCGAGAAGCCCGATCCCGAGCCCCGCGCCGAGATACAGAAACGCCGCCATCATGGTCGTGCCGACCTGCGAGAGCAGCAGCTTGGAGAGCGGGATGTTGATCGCATAAAACGCCGCCGCGAGCAGGGCGTAAAAGACAGATTTGAGTTTGGTCATGAATCCATCACCTGAGAACGCATTGATTGTTTATGAGTATAGCACAGATTGCACCTATGGAAAAGAAAAAAGACTCTGATCTGACGATCAGAGTCAAACAATGGTTGAACTTCCGGCATGAAGGATCGAATCACACGAAGCTTTCAAAGCAGGAATGTCGTGCTGAAGCGTCTCCCACACTGACGAAATGTCAATGGAGCCGTAGGCATGGACGTAAAAATTTCTGGTGTCTTTGATGGTTCGCCAAGGCACAGCCGGATGCAGTCTTTTGATTTCATCGGAAAGCTGCCCGACCAACTCACCGATTTGAACTATACACATGCAGCAGGCATCTTGAAACAACAGATCTGTTAGAAAAGCCTGATAGCTGTTCTGATATCGCGCAAGATTATCCGCAATGCGATCACAATACATGATAATCTTTCCGAGCAGGATTTGATCACGGTTCTCGATAAAGCAACACCTCTTCCTTTGCGATACGCTCTAAAAACGTTTTGTCGCTGGACTCGGTTGTAACCAGATCAACCGGGAGCTGCAGCGCATCCTCCAACGCCAACCGCAGACCGCAGATTTGAAACAGAGATCGGACTTTCCCCTTCTCAATTTTCAAATCCACATCACTGTCTTTTCCGGCTTTTCCGGTTGCATAGGACCCAAAGAGCGCTACACTGGAAACACCGTGCGCTTTCGCAATCGGGCTGACAATACTCTGAATCTGGTCGATCGTATACAATTGTTCCATAGATGAAGCACTCCTTTCCGCCTTTCTGAGAATAGTATAGCAAAAGGGGCTCTCATTTACAACCTTGTTTTCGATGGCAGAAAACGAAAAAGCCTTGAAACAAATGTTTCAAGGCTTTTCTGGTCCGAGTGCCGAGATTCGAACTCGGGGCCTCTTGAACCCCATTCAAGCACGCTACCAACTGCGCTACACCCGGATATTCTGCCGTGAAAAAGGCGTCTTCCTCACAGCGCTTTGTTATTATACGCGCTGATTCCCCATTTGTCAATCACAATTTTCGGAAATTTGAAAGTTTCTTGACCGGGTGGATCGAACGTGGTAAGGTATGCGTGAATTCAATGGATGGAGGCGTTTTATGGACGCAGTACAGCTTTGTGAGATCGGCATGCTGGTGGCGTTTGGCTGCTCGTGGCCGTTCAACATTCTCAAATCCTGGCGCTCCCGCACCGCCAAGGGCAAGAGCGTCACATTCGAGTGGATCGTGGTCTTCGGATATCTGGTCGGTCTGCTCGGGAAGATCATCACCTATCGCACGACCGGCGTCTGGGCATATTCGATCTGGTTCTATCTGGCGGATATTCTGATGGTGTCGATCGACATGGTGCTCTATTACCGCAACACGCGGCTGGATCGGAAGGCGGAGGCGTAAAGAGGGTACGGATTGCCACGCCAGTGACGTCGGTCACTGGCTCGCAATGACAAGTTTCGGGAAAGGAGAAACAGAAGTGGAGAACAAGCTTGCAAGATTCATGAAGGCCACCGGGAAGATGCGGTTTTTCATCCCGCTGGGGATCATTCTGCTCGTGATGGGCATTCTGATGCTCTCGATGACGCCGAAGGAATACGGCGAGGCGGTCGGCACCGTCACGAGCGTGAACGAATACACCGGCACGGATTCCGACGGCCACAACGAGACGCTCTATGAGGCGGAATTTACCTACACCGTGGACGGGAAGGAATATCAAAACAGCTTTTCCGACTATCCGGAGCCGCCCGAAGTCGGCACGGAGATTCCGGTGTATTACAATCCGGACAATCCGGAGAGCGTCTCCAACTCGAAGCACACGGGCGTCATTTCGATCGCCATGATTGCTGCGGGCGCCGCGGCGATTGCGCTGTCGGTGCTCTCCGGCGTGAAATCGTTCCGGAAGCAGCGCGAGCTGGACGAGCAGATCCGCGTAGTCTCCGGCGGAGAACCTGAGATTCAGGTGCCCGACCGGTCGGAGCTGGAGGAATACTACGTGCTGCACGACGGGAACACGTTCAAGCCCGGCTACATCGTGGAGGATCGGACGCGCAACGCCGTGTTTGAAGCGCCGATGACGAAACATTCCGCGGTCGGAAACCGCATTTTCGCCTTCCGGGACGTCCGACTCGGCAGCGCGCAGGAGCACAAGGTCGGCCTTACGGTCACGACAGGCTACAGCAACGAATTTTTCTCGACGAATTCATGGTTCAAGTTCGACGACGAAAACATTTGGGACGTGCTGCACGACCGCGGCATCCGCATTCAGACCGATCTGCGCAGCAAGTTCCCGAAGGCGGTCTACACCGTGAGTCGGAATGGAAGGTTCTTCGCGATCATCGAGACCAGCAGCCGGTACGTCCACGAGGAGGACGAGGCCGAGCACAAGGTGAAGGTGCCGACGGGGAAATACTTTTTCCGCTGCTGGACGAACGAGGCAGACATGGCGCTGCTGTTTCTGACGGTGTTTGCCATCTCGGAGACAGAGATGGCCGTGGTGGAGTGATTTTGTGCGTGTATGCACCGCGTCTGAACCTTGGTATGTAGGGGAGGGTCTTGACCCTCCCGGCGTTCCGGTTTTGAGATACAGTCAATTAAAGGCGAATCCGCAGAAGTTTTTTGCATTCTGCGAATTCGCCTTATTTTTCAGTTTAATTCAAATCGTTCTGCGCGGGAGGGGCAAGCCCCTCCCCTACAGCAGACACGAACAAGGCAACGGAGCTGGACGTCAGCGAGCTAGCAAGGTTGTGTGATTTGAGCCGAACGACGGCATATAAATACATTGGGTTGGTGGAGTAGAAATGAGGCAAGGAACGTAATTGCGTTCCTTGTTTCGTAAGCTAAAAGCATCTCCCCAGCAATCAACAAGATGTTTTAAGACGAAGATATGACAGAAAATATAGAGCACTTTTCAAATCCGGATGTAGGGCGTGGACCCGTGCCCCGCCGTAACACTGCCTGAATTCGGCGGCCCACAGGTGGCCGCCCTACAATGGGTGCAGTGCGAATTCGCCGAAGATCATGCAAATTGGGGATCACGCTGCACGGGCCGCCGAGGGCGTCGGCACCTACGGTGAGTGCGATCGAATTCGCCGGAGAAGGAGCGAATCGAAGATTCTGCTGCCGGGACGTCGAGGACGCCGTCCCCTACGAAAAAACTACCGACGCGGAGGTCGGCAGTTCGAAATCCTACTTCCTCAAATGCCAAAAAGAGCATCCTCAACGAGGATGCTCTTTTTTGGAGCTGCTGGGCAGATTCGAACTGCCGACCTCATCCTTACCAAGGATGCGCTCTACCTACTGAGCTACAGCAGCAGACAAATCCCGCAGAGCTTTACGCTCCGCGGGAATGGCGACCGAGAAGGGACTTGAACCCTCGACCTCTAGCGTGACAGGCTAGCGTTCTAACCGACTGAACTACTCGGCCATTAACTCCGCGCTGTCGTCCAGCGCTTGCTTAATATAACACACCGAGTTCGCAAAGTCAAGCACTTTTTTCGCTATTTTTTCATCTTGTCAAAAGGTCCTCAATCCGGCGCATGCCGTAGTGGATCGTGATGACGACGACGCGGTCGTCGGGCCGGATGGAATCATTGCCGCCGGGGATGAAGCACTCGCTGCCGCGAATGACGGCGGCGACCAGCACGGAGGGCTTGAGCTTCAGATCCTTGAGCGGGACGCCGACGACGGGAGACGACGCGCGCACGACGAAGCCCAGCGCCTCTGCCCTGCCCTCCGCGACGAGGCGGAGCGTTTCGACGCCGGAGACGTCGGCGCTGTTCTGCATGGCGCGGATATACTCCGTGATGCGCGAGGCCGTGACTGCGGCGGGCTGGATCGTGGTGGTAACGCCGTACTGCTCGGCGAGCTGGACATAGTTTTCCTCATTGAGCTTGGTGACGACCTTCGGCACCTGCTCGGACTGGGCGAGCGACGAAAGGACAAGATTCATCGCGTCCGAATCCGTGAGAGCGACGAGGGCGTCCGTATCGAGCAGACCCTCCTCACGCAGGAGGTTCGGCTGCGCGGCGTCGCCCCAGATGACCGTCGCCTCCGGGAGCGCGTCCTTGAGCGCGATGCAGCGCTTTTCATTCTGCTCGACGATGATGGTGCGGATGCGCATTTTGGTCAGCTCCATCGTGAGCCGCTCGGCGATACGGCTGCCGCCGATGAGCATAACGCCCTGCACCTCATGCGTGAACTCGCCGATGCGCTTGAAGAGCGCGTGGAGCTCATGCGGGCTGCCGACGAGGGAGATATCATCCCCCGCCTCGAGCACATAGTCGCCGTTCGGGATATGGAGCTTGCCGCCGCGCTCGAGCGTGGTGACGAGGACGCCCGCGCTGATCTTGGTGCGGAAATCCTGCAGCTGCACGCCGCAGAGCTTGCTTTTCGCTCCGACGTGATACTCCACGAGCTCGGCGAGACCGTTGGCAAACGGCTCGACCTTCGTCGCCACCGGGAAGCGCAGGATGCGCGAGATCTCCTTGGCGGCGGTGCGCTCGGGGTTGATGGAGAGGCTGAGCCCCATCTCATCGCGCAGGAGCAGCATGTCCTGATAATACTCCTCCTCACGGACGCGGGCGATGGTATGGCGCGCGCCGAGCTTGCGCCCGACGGCGCAGCTGATGAGGTTCGTCTCGTCCGACATGGTGGCGGCAATGAGCAGATCCGCGTTCGCGGCGCCGGCCTCGGTAAGCAGCTCGATCGTCGCCCTGCCCTCGAGGACGATGACGTCCAGCGACGTGGAGATGAACTCCGCGCGGCGGGAATCGGGCTCGATGACCGTGATATCATGATTTTCCAGCAGCAGCTGGCGCGCAATGGCATAGCCGAGGCGGCCGCCGCCGACGATGATGATTTTCATAAAGAACCGTCCTTTGACGAAAATTCGGCTTTTATTTTAGCACAGATCGGCACATTCGGAAAGACGCTTTGCATATTTTTTTCTGCCGCGGCGCAGAATAAGGACACCTTACGATATTGGAGGCTGCACGATGAAACGAATGCTGCTTGCCGCCGTCTGCGCGCTGACGCTGGCGGCGTCTGTCTCCCCGGCGCTCGCCGGGGCGGAGAAAAACGATCTGGCGCACGCGCCGGTGCCGGAGAACCTGCAGATCGAGACCTACCGCAACACGTCCGTGGGCGGGACGCTCTGCGCCACAGATCCGGAGGGCGAGCTCGTGACCTTCACGATCACGACCGAGCCGATGAAGGGCACGGTGGAGCTGAATGACGACGGCACCTTCGTCTACACCCCGAACGAGAACAAGAAGGGCAAGGACTACTTCGGCTTCAAGGCCGCGGACACGGAGGGCAACGTCTCGCAGGAGGCGACGGTGATCATCCGCATCAGAAAGCAGAAGACCGACGTGACGTATGACGATATGGACGGCCGCGCAGAGGGGCGCGACGCGGTGCTGCTGGCGGAAAACGGCGTATTCGTCGGTCAATGCGTCGCGGGACACTGGCTGTTCGACCCGGAGCGCGCGGTGGATCGGGACGAGTTTCTGGCGATGTGCCTTGCCGTGCAGGGTGAGCCGACGCTGCAGGGCGTGATGACCACGGGCTTCGGCGACGACGAGGCGATCGAGGCGTGGGCGAAGACCTACGTCTCCACGGCAAGGATGCACGGCGCGGTGCAGGGCTATTCCGACGGCAGGCGGATGGTCTTTGACGCGCAGCGCCCGATCACGCACGCGGAGGCCGCCGTGCTGCTCAACCGGATGATTCAGCCGCAGGAGGTCAGCTTCACGACGTCCGATGCCGTGCCCGCCTGGGCGGAGCAGGCGGTGGCGAACCTGACGGACTGCGGACTGCTGGCTGCCGATCTGCGCAGCGAGGAGCCGCTGACAAGAGCGGAATGCGCGGCGATGCTCGCGGCGGTGATGGAACAAATGGATTGAGCGTGGAGAGTTGAGAGTGGAGAGTGGAGATCAGGAGATTTTCCATCAGCAGCAACCAATGTGAGTCCGATAAAAAGGGCTTCATTTGGATGCTGCAGAGTGAAATCCCAGAAATCTCCACTCTCCACTCTCCACGTTCCGCTCTTTATTTCATGAGTCCGTCTTTCACAATCCAGATGAAGTCCTGCACGTTCGTGACCATCGTGGTGGCGGCGAGGCTGCCGCGGTCCAAGAGCTTGTTGACGACGAACTCGTCCGCGTCCACGGCATAGAGATAGACCGGGCGGATCGTGCCGTCCGGGAGGACGCGGAAGGACGGTGTCATGTTGCCGGCGGCGATCGTGTGCAGCATGGTGGCAAGGCAGATGACCGTGGTCGCCTTGCGGATCACGCGGCGCATGGCGTTCTGCGCGGCATAGACGTCCCCGATGACCTCCGGGAGCGGGCCGTCGTCGCGAATCGAGCCCGTGAGCACATAGGGCACGTTCTTCTCCACGCAGGCGCAGAGGATGCCATCGTGCAGGTCGTATTCCCGCACAAACGCCGGGATGGAGCCGCAGCGCCGGACGCGGTTGCAGACATCGAGGTGGTTATAATGCCCGTTCGGGACGGACTGCTGGGTATAGATGTCCTGACCGAGGGCGGTTTTCAGGAGCGCGCCCTCGAGGTCATGCGTGGCGAGGGCGTTGCCTGCGAGGAGACCGTGGCAATAGCCCTCGCGGATGAGCGCGGACATGGCGCTTCTCGCGTCGGCGTCGAAGGCGAAGGCCGGGCCCATGACCCAGACGATATTGCCGTGCTCGCGCTCATGCTTTAAAAGCTGGATGAGACGGTCATAGTCGCGGGCGTAGGACGTCTCGCGGCTGCGTCCCTGGCGGAAGACAAACTGATCATGGAGATCGGCGTCTGCGGCGTCGAAGCCGTGGGCGTGGAGGAAGATGCCCTCCTCTCCCCGCTCGGTGCGCCCGAGGATGACGCGGTCGCCCGCGCGGAGGTTGCGGTTCTCCACGACGTCGAGGTGCCCGTCCGGGCGGAGGACGACGCTGGAATCCATGCGGCTCTCCTCGGCGAGACGCCACTCGCCGTCGATCTTGAAATACTCCGGGTACATGGAGGTGCTGTGGTAGCCCTCGGGGGCGACGCCGTCCATCGGGGCGGGCGCGGTGACGGCGTCGGGCGCGGATCGCAGCGCGGTGAAGTCCGGCGCGTGGTATTCAGGCAGCTGAAAGGCCATGGTGATCTTCCTTTCTGGTTTACATAATTATATAGAATCGCGAATCAGCGGCATGCTCATGCATCTGGGCCCGCCGCGGCCGCGGGCGAGCTCGGAGCTCGGCATTTCGAAGACCTCGACGCCGTTTTGACGGAGGATGTCGTTCGTGACGTGGTTGCGGTTATAGACGATGACCTTGCCCGGCGCGACGCAGAGCGTGTTCGCGCCGTCGTTCCACTGCTCGCGAGCGGAGCTGATGCTGCTCTGACCGCCGCAGCGGATGAGCGTGACGTGGTCGAGCCGGAGCGTCTGCTCCAGCACGGTCTCGAGCCGCTCGGTGCGCTCCGTCGCCTTGAGCTCGCCGCCCTTCCCCTTCGTGAGCGCGAAGATGCGCAGAGAGCGCAGGATCTCCGGGTGGACGGAGAATTTGTCATAGTCCAGCTGGGTGAAGACGGTATCGAGGTGCATGAAGGCGCGGACGCTCGGGATATCGAGGACGAGGATCGTCTCGACCGTGCTCCGGTCGGAGGAGAACAGATTCTGCGCCAGCCGCTCGATGCCCTCCGGACTGGTGCGCTGGGATAGCCCGATGGCGAGCACGCGGTCGGACAGGTTCAGAATGTCGCCGCCCTCGATGGGAAACGGCTCGCCGCGGTCATACCAGAGGGGCGTTCCGGCAAAGTCCGGGTGATGGCGCAGGATCAGATCAGCATAGATCGTCTCGCGCCGGCGCGTGGCGGAGAACATGCGGTGCACGCTCGCGCCGCAGCCGATGGAGGCAAAGGGATCGCGCGTGAAATAGAGGTTCGGGATCGGGTCGAGGACGAAATGGCGGCGTTCGCGCGCGAGGCGCGTGAGCGGGCCTTCCTCCAGCTTTCCTTCCAATTCCTCGGCGGTGAGGCCGCTCATGGTGCGGGATATGAGCTCGCGCTCGTCTTCGATCTCCATGAGGACGGAGAAGAGTGTATTGAACTGCGCCTGCGCCATGGCGCCGCCCTCCTGCAGGAAGCGGCGAACAAAGCCCTCGCGCAGCTCCGGGTGCAGGCGCAGCGTCTCGGCCGCGCAGTCCTCGAGATAGACAACGTCACACCCCTGCGCGCGGAGGATGTCGGCAAACGTGTCGTGCTCCTGCCGGGCGAGGGCGAGATATGGGATATCGTCAAAGAGCAGGCGCTCGAGCTCCTGCGGCACCAGATGCTCCAGCTCGCGCCCGGGTCGGTGCAGCAGCACACGGCGGAGCGGGCCGATCTCGCTGTGGACAGAGATTGGCATGAGATCACCTCCCTGAGACTATTCTACCTGCTTTTTATCCATTTTCAACCCCATATGAGCAAAAAGAAGACGAACCCGCATTGACGCGGATTCGCCTGACAACATTATAAATCTGAACCGGCTCTGCGCGGGAGGGGCAAGCCCCTCCCCTACGGCATTTTATAGGAGCCCATGCTTCTTGCGGTAAGTGAAGGACGAGGGGTGTGTTCTTCCGAAAAGAACGTAAATGAGGATTGCGAGGACGTTGAAGACGCCCATGGTGATAAACATGCGCTCATAGCCCATGGCGGAGATGAGGCTGCCGGCGATGCCGCCGCCGAGACCGATGCCGATATCATAGGCGCAGAGGAAGGTGGAGTTGGCGCTGCCGCGGCGCTCCGGCGGGGCGATGGCGACCGCCATGGACTGCAGCGCGGGCTCAAGGCCGCCAAAGCCATAGCCCGAGAGGGCGGCGGCGAGAAAATAGGTAATCCTGTTTGGAAAGAGCCCGAGCAGCAGAAGCGCCGCGAGCATGGCGAGGTTGCAGGTATAGGCGAAGACGCTCTCCCCTCTCTTATCCGTGACCTTGCCGGCGGTGAGACGCGTGAGAAGGAGCACTGCCGCCATGACCGTGAAGAAGAGTCCGCCGCTCGGGAGGCTCGCCTCGGCCGCGTATTTGGCGGTGAAGTTCTCGAGCGCGCCGTAGGTGAACATGAAGACGAGCGCCGTGACGGAGGCGGGCAGGGCGTCCTTGTCGAGCAGCCCCTTGACCGTGAAGGGCTTCTTCTGCTGCGGGACGGCGGGCGTTTTGAGAACGGCAAAGAGCGCGAGCGCGAGAACGGCGGCGCCGGTGCCGACGGCGAAGAGCGCCGTGAAGCCGAAGCGCTCCATCAGCGCCAAGCCCAGCGCGGGCGCGCAGGCCGTGGCGAGCGCGGTGGCGAGGCCGAACATGCCCATGCCCTCGGCAAAGCGGGGCTGCGGGATGATATCCGTCGCGATGGTGGCGGTGGAGGTGTTGGAAAACGCGAGAGACGCGCCGTGGAGCATGCGCGCGACGAAGGCGAGAAACAGCACGCTCAGCGCCAGATACCCGACCGGCATGAGCGCCATGCCGATAAGACCGATGAGCAGGATCGCCTTGCGCTTGCCGGTATCGAGCATCCAGCCGATGACCGGGCGGCAGAAGACCGCGACGATGGAAAAGAGCGCGGCGGCGAGACCGGCAGCCGCCTCCGACCCGCCGAGGTGCTCCACATAGAACGGGAACGTGGAGAGGATCATGAGGTGGTTGAGGAAGACGAGAAAGTTGATGACGATGATGAGGACGAAGTCCTTCGTCCAGAGCTTGACCTTGGGCTGATTCATGCGATACCTCCATAACAAAAAAGCGCAAGACCGGCTGCTTCAAAGCAACCGGTCTTACGCTGATGCTGCACATTGCGGAGATATTTTAGCATGATTATTTTGCAAAAGTCAAGCATCTTTCCCCTGCTTGATGTGCTGGCCGATGATCTCGGAGACGTCCGTGACCGTGACGAAGGCGGAGCCGTCCATGTCGCGGATGATCTGCTTGACGGTGGGCACCTCGATGCGCGTGAGAACGCAGTAGAGCACGGTCTTTTCGCCGGAGATCATGCCGCTGCCCTCCATGCGCGTGCAGGTGCGGCCAAGCTGCTCATAGATTGCGTCGGCAATGTGGCCGCCCTGATCGGTGATGATCATGAGCGCCTTGCCCTGCTCCATGCCGTTTTCCACCATATCGATGACGCGGGAGGTGATGAAATAGGTCAGCAGGCTGAACAGGGCGCGGTCAATGGAAAAGAGAAAGCCCGCGACGCCGTAGATGATGATGTTGAAGCCGAGGATGATCTGCCCGGTGGAGAAGCTCGTTTTGCGGCTGAGGATCATGGCGACGATCTCGGTGCCGTCGAGACAGCCGCCGGCGCGGAGGATCAGCCCTACGCCGAGACCGAGCAGCACGCCGCCGAAGACGACGACGAGCAGATCCTGATCCGTGATCGCCGGGAGCGGGGCGAACACCTCGAGCAGGGCGGAAAAGAGTACCATGGCATAGAGCGCGCGCACGAGAAAACGCCAGCCAAGACGCTTCAGCCCCAGAAGGAGAAACGGCACGTTCAGCACGACGATATAAAGGCCGAGCTTCAGCGGCGTGAGCTGCGCGAGGATCATGCTGACGCCTACGACGCCGCCGTCGAGAATCGTGAACGGGACGAGAAATTCTTCGAGTGCGAAGGCCGCGACCGCAGCGCCGACCGTGAGGAGCAGAAACGGCAAAACGTGCGCGGTGAAGACGTTTTCCTGCTTCACAGCTCAATCCCCTCCTGCCGGACGGATTTGACGCCGAGGAAGGAGCGCAGCGAGAACGTGACGGTATCGGCATAGTGGAGACGATACGGCGGCAGAAGCAGCTGCCCCACGGGGGCGGGCTTCGCGACAAAGCGCTTTTTGAGAAACTCCGCCGCCTTCTTCTCGGGGATGATGTGCGGATAGAGCTCTGTGACCTCAAAGTCCGAATGGTCGCTCGAGACGACCTCGACGACGATGTATTCCTTGCTCTTGGCGCGCATGTACTCGATCAGCTCGGGGGTATAGACAAATTCCATAAGAACACCTCGGGTGCAGTGTAGCATAGGAATCGGGATCGAGTCAACTGCGCAGATTATCTGCCCCTCATCCACCGCGCAAGCGCGGTCCCCCTTCCCCCGAGGGGGAAGGCTTTCAAGGAAAAACGCCGCTTATGCGGCGTTTTCTGATTCAGTCGATGGCGAGGACGGTGTAGTCCTGATCCTCGACCGCCTGCTTGAGGACGGCGTTGTCGACGTCGGCGGTGAGCTCGACGACGGCGGTGCCGGCGGTGTGGCTGACCTCGGCCGAGGCGACGCCCTCGAGCTTTTCGAGCGTCTTTTTGACACGGGCCTCGCAGTGCTGGCACATCATGCCTTCGATTTTCATGGTTTTCTGCATGGTGGTTTCCTCCTGTTTTGTAAATGATGCAAAGAATTCCTCCGGGATTTCGACCGGCTCGATGGCCTTGTCCCGGCTGGGGTCATGGAGCTTGAAGAGATTGAGGCGCAGGGCGTTCGTGACGACGGTGAAGCTGGAGAGGCTCATGGCGGCGGCGCCGACCATGGGATTGAGCTTCCAGCCGAGGAGCGAGATGAACACGCCCGCCGCGAGCGGGATGCAGATGACGTTATAGAAAAACGCCCAGAAGAGATTTTCGTGGATGTTGCGGAGCGTGGCGCGGCTGAGCCGGATGGCGGCAGGCACGTCCGTGAGGCGGCTGTGCATGAGCACGACGTCCGCCGCGTCGATGGCGACGTCCGTGCCGGCGCCGATGGCAATGCCCATATCCGCGCGCGTGAGGGCGGGCGCGTCGTTGATGCCGTCGCCCACCATGGCGACCTTGCCGTACTGCTGCAGGGCGGCGACGACCTGCTCCTTCCCATCCGGGAGGACGCCCGCGATGACGTGGTCGACGCCCGCCTCGGCTGCGATGGCGCGGGCGGTTTTCTCATTATCGCCCGTGAGCATAACGGCGCGGACGCCCATGTTTTTCAGCTGGCGAATCGCCTCGCGGCTTTCCTCCTTCAGCACGTCTGCCACGGCGATGACGCCGAGGAGATCTCCGTCCAGCGCGAAGAGCAAGGGGGTCTTCCCCTGCTCCGCCATGCGCTCCGACGCAGCGCGGACGCTGACCGGGACGTGGGTTTTGGAAGAAAGAAACTTGAGGCTGCCGCCGAGGACGCTCTTGCCGTCCAGCACGGCGGTGAGCCCGTTGCCGGGCAGGGCGCGGAAATCCGCGACCTCCGGCGCTGCGATCCCCTGCTCCTCGCCGTAACGCAGGATCGCCTTGGCGAGAGGGTGCTCGCTCTTTCGCTCGAGGGCGAAAGCGGCAGACAAAAGATCCGATTCCGTGACGCCGTCAGCGGGCAGCAGATCCGTGACGCGCGGCTCGCCGGAGGTGATGGTGCCGGTCTTATCGAGGACGACGATCTGGGTTTTGCCCGTCTGCTCGAGGGAGACGGCGGTTTTGAAGAGGACGCCGTTTTTTGCGCCGAGGCCGTTGCCGACCATGATCGCCACGGGCGTGGCGAGGCCGAGCGCGCAGGGGCAGCTGATGACGAGCACCGAAATGCCGCGCGCGAGGGCGAACGGGAACGTCTGCCCCGCAAGGAGCCAGACGAGCGTGGTGATGACGGCGATCGTGATGACCGCCGGAACGAAGACGCCGGAGACCTTGTCCGCGATCTTGGCGATCGGCGCTTTCGTGGCGGCGGCGTCCGAGACCATTTTGATGATCTGCGAGAGGGTCGTATCCTCGCCGACGCGCGTTGCCTCGCAGCGCAGGAAGCCGGACTGGTTCACCGTGGCGGCGGAGACGGCGTCGCCCGCAGTTTTGTCCACGGGGATGCTCTCGCCGGTGAGGGCGGCCTCATTGACGGCGCTCTCCCCTTCCAGAATCACGCCGTCGACCGGGATGCTTTCGCCCGGACGGACGAGGAAGACGTCGCCCCGGCGCACCTGCTCGATGGGGACGACGGTCTCAATCCCGCCGCGCTCGACAGAGGCGGTCTTCGGCGCGAGGGACATGAGGCTCTTGAGCGCGTCCGTGGTCTTGCCCTTGCTGCGCGCCTCGAGCATCTTGCCGACGGTGATGAGCGCGAGGATCATGGCAGCGGACTCGAAATAGAACTCGTGCATATAGGCCATGACCGCCTCGCTGTCGCCCAGCTGCTGGGCGTGGGTCATGGCAAAGAGCGCGTAGGTGCTCCAGACGAAGCTCGCGCCGGAGCCGAGGGCGACGAGCGTGTCCATATTCGGCGCGCCGTGCAGCAGGCTCCTGAAGCCGGAGACGAAGAATTTCTGGTTGATGACCATGACGATCGCCGCGAGCAGCAGCTGCGCAAGCCCCATGGCGACATGGTTGCCGTCAAACCATTTCGGCAGCGGCCAGCCCCACATCATGTGCCCCATGGAGAAATACATGAGCACGGCGAGAAAGCCGAGCGAGGCGATGAGGCGGCGCTTCAGGACCGGCGTCTCGCGATCGGCGAGCGCGTCCGCAGACGGGGCGGCAGCCCTTGCCTCCCCGCCGGATTTGGGAGATGCGCCATAGCCCGCGTCCTGCACTGCGGCGATGATCTCCTGCGCGGAGGCGGTACCCTCGACGCCCATGGAGTTTGTGAGCAGGCTCACCGAGCACGCCGTGACGCCGGGAACCTTGGAGACCGCCTTCTCCACGCGGGCAGAGCAGGCGGCGCAGCTCATGCCGGTGACGTTATACTGTTCCATTCAATGCCGCCTCTCTTATTTCATCAGTTTCTGGATGGTGGCGACGAGCTCGTCGATGACGGTCTCATCCCCGTTTTTCACATCGCGCACGACGCAGTGGCGGATGTGGCTGGCGAGCAGCTCTTTATTGAACGCGTTGACCGCGGCGTTGACCGCTGCCGACTGCGTGAGGATATCGGGACAGTAGGCGTCCTTTTCGAGCATGCCCTTGAGTCCGCGGATCTGTCCCTCAATGCGGCTGAGCCGGTTGAGGAGCTTTTTGCGCTCCTCGTCAGAGCGCAGGGTGTGCTTCTCCCCGCCGCAGCAGCAGGACTTGCTTTCTTCGTTCACGGTGATCCCTCCGTATCAAAGGATACCCCACCGGGGTATTTTCTATACTATACCCCGGTGGGGTATTTGTCAATAGGATGGAGCAAAACAAGTCCGAACGGAGCCGCGCTTTCAGGCTTGCAAAAAAGGTGTCAATCTTTGTCAGATGTCAATAAAAATCGATTTACTTTCTAGGCAATTTCACCGAAAAGCGAAGGTTTTTCCTGCAAAAGCTGTGCCAAGGGGAGAACTCGCGCCGGGTCTCTTGCATTGATTGGTCGGAAGTGGTAGGATGATCCCGTGGATAATATCGGGATTCCGAGATTTCCGCGCAATACGGACAACCATCCCCGGGGCGCTCCCGGGTCATGACTTCGAAAGGAGATTAATGAACATGAAGAAGACCACCAAGACTGTGGATACCAAGAAGGCTGCCGTCGAAGTGAAGGAAGCCGTCGCCGAGGTGAAGAAGGCTGTGGAGCCCGCCGTGAAGAAGGCTGCCAAGGCCGCCGAGCCCGCTGTGAAGAAGGCTGCCGAGACCGTCGCCGAGGTGAAGAAGACCGCCCCGAAGAAGACCCCCGCCAAGAAGACTGCCGAGCCGAAGGTGAAGTTCGTGCTGCAGTACGCCGGCAAGGACGTGACCTGCAAGCAGATGATGGACGCCGCCAAGTCCGCCTGGAACGGCGACGCGATGAAGGAAGTCGTCTTCTACGTCAAGCCCGAAGAGAACCGCGTGTACTTCGTCGTGAACGGCGAGGAAGCCGGCTCTTTTGAAATCTAAAAACGGCACAGAAACGCGCTCCGCTTTGCGGGGCGCGTTTTTTGTGTTATACTGGGAAAAATCAGGTTCTCGGAGGAATGAGTATGGTTGGGAATCGGACGCTGCTTGGGATCGCCGGGCTGGTGTGGCTGGCGGCGGGCGTGAACATTCTGCGCATCGGCGTGAAGGCGGCGCTTGCGGTGATCGGCGGCGGAGCCGGACGCACAGCGCTGATGATTGTGCTCGCGGCGGCGATCTTCTGCGCGTTTCACTGGATGTTCTCGCGCATTGTCACAAAGCACACGGCGCGCATTCGCGGCTATGAGACGAAGCAGCCCTTCTGGAGGTTCTTTGACGGCAAAAGCTATCTGCTGATGGCGTTCATGATGACGCTCGGCATCACGCTGCGGCACAGCGGGAAGCTGCCGGAGTTCTTCTTCGCGTTCTTCTACACCGGGCTCGGCTTGGCGCTCTCGGTCGCGGGCGTCCGCTTTCTGATCCGCTGCACAAAGGAGACCGGAAGATGAAAACCATCGGCATGATCGGCGGGACAAGCTGGGAGAGCACGCAGCTTTATTATCAGCAGCTCAACGAGCGGACCGCGCAGGCGCTCGGCGGGCTGCACAGCGCAAGATGCATCCTCTACAGTCTGGAATTTGGCGAGGTCTGCGCACACATGGAGCGCGGCGAATGGGACGCCGCCGGGGAGCTCACGGCACAGGCGGCGAAGGCGCTCGAGGACGCGGGCGCGGACTTTCTGATCCTCTGCGCGAACACGAGCCATAAGTTCTGCGGCGCGGTCGAGCGGCGCGTATCGATCCCGATCCTGCACATTGTGGACGCGGTGGTCGAGGCGATCCGGGCGCGCGGGATGCGCACCGTGGGACTGCTGGGGACGAAATACACGATGCAGGAGGACTTCTACCTCCCCCGGCTCGAGGCGGCGGACATTCGCGTGCTGCTGCCGGAGGCGGCTGAGATGGAGGAGGTCAACCGCATCATCTATGAGGAGCTCTGCGTCGGCACGGTGAAGGAGTCCTCTCGCGATACCCTGTCCGCTCTCGTGGAGGCCATGCGGCGCGGCGGCGCGGAGGGTGTGATCCTCGGCTGCACGGAGCTGGGGATGATCCTGAAGGACGAGGATGCCGCGATCCCTCTGCTGGACACGGTGAAGATCCACAGCGAGGCCGCCGTGCGGATGGCATTGGAGGCATAATGCTCAGCAGCAATCTGTTCATTCAGGGGATCGGCTTTGTCGGGACGCTGCTGTTTTTTGTTTCGTTTCAGTGCAAAAACAACCGGACGCTGTT
>CAMJHX010000002.1 GCA_946405655.1 uncultured Clostridia bacterium | reverse complement strand
TACACAAAAAAGAACCCGACGCGATCGCGTCGGGTTCTTTTTTTATTTGGTTCAGCCTCTTCTGCCTGCAGTGATCGCTTTCTGAGGGCACATCTCCTGGCAGCAGTAGCAGCGGATGCACTTTTTGCGGTCGTAGACCGGCGGGTGGTCCTTGCCGTTTTTGAACGAGAGCGCCTTGCCCGGGACGGGACAGTGCTGCACGCAGATGCCGCACTTGATGCAGCGGTCCTTGTGGATCGTCGGGCGGCGGGTGAAGTTTTCGAGCACGGCGAGGCTCTTCATGAGCATGTCCTTCTTCAGCCGGTCTGCCTTGAAATTGGGATTGCCGTACTGCGCGGCGAACGCCTCGACCGTCTGGCGCTTGGGTTCCTCTCCGGGCTTTGCGAGCAGAAGGTCGATCTTCTCGCTGTGGTAGACGCCGAGGCCCATGGCCTCGCCCTGCACGTTGGTCGGTACGGTCTCGGGGTCGACATGGACGAGCGCGCAGAAGACAGAATCGAGCGCGACGGGGTCAGCCGAGAACAGAAGCACATTCATCGGCGTCGGCGTGCCCGCGCCGGGGCCGTTGCCCTCCATGGCGACAATGCCGTCCATGATGTGCAGGCGGGGCTTCACGCAGCGGTGAATGTCGATGAGCATGCGGGAGAAGACGCTCGCGTTCGGGAACTTGACGTGCTCTCGCGCCTTGCGGTAGCCGCAGGTGAGGCCGAAGAGGTTCTTGACCGCGCCGGTGAGACGCACGAGGGCGTGCGTCTTCATTTTGCAGACGTTGATGATCGCGTCCGCCTCTGCGACTTCCTGGGCAAAATAAAACTCCTTCTCGGTCAGTCCCTCCGGAAATTGGACGCAAACCTCCTTGTCCATTGGGGCAAAGGTCGCACCGTAGATCGGCTCCTTCGTATCCAGCCCGATCTTCGTCGCGCTGCGGACGCCGGCGTCGTGGCCGGGAGAGTCGCCGTATTTGACGCAGGTGCAGCCGCTGGCCTGCAGCAGGCGCAGCACGGCGCGGATGACGTCCGGGTGCGTGGTGACGGCGGAGTCGATCTCCGCGGGCTTGAGCAGGTTGGGCTTGACGAGGATCTTCTCCTCCGGGCGGACGAAGGCAGAGATCCCGCCGAGGGCGTTTACACCGGCGCGGACGGCCTGATAGACCGTCTCCGGATCATAGGTGCTGCAGGGGACGGCGACGACCGTCGAGCGTTTCAGTTCCATGTCATTCTCCTTTTTGATACAGGCGGTAAAGGCGGTCGGCCTTCCATGCGTGGAAGGCGGGGCCGGTCATGCCGTAGTAGGCGCCGTTGCAGGTAAAGAGCAGGCTCTTGCCGAAATAGAGCATCGACATTTCGGTGATCTCCGCAAACCGGAAGACGAAGGCGCCGATCTCCATGCGGTCGTGATAGAGCTTCAGATTGCCGATAGTACGGTCGCAGGTAGCGTGATCGTCCGAATCGATCTCATAGAGGCGGACGGGCGTATCGGTGAAGAGGAGCTCCCCTTCCCCGCGCTCGGCCATATCGGAATCGAACTTGGTCTCGATCCACTTGCCCCAGTCATAGACCGTACGGAACGGGAGATCGCCGCGCAGGAAGCCGAACTCATCGTGCACGCCCTCGAGACCGCACCTGCGGCAGCGGAAGCGGTTGTCCTCGCTCTCGAGCGTGTCATAGCTGCCGCAGCGGGGACAGCAGATGAGGTAATTCTCGATTCCCTCCGCGAGACCGCGGCCGAGATAGCGCGCGGGGCGGCGGCGCTGGGTCTCATAGGCGTTTTCAAAGAGATCGCGGTTGACCGCCTCTGTGATCTGGGCGGCTGTCATCTTCTTGAGCTCCTCAGAGCGGTAGACGCGCACGACGTGCCCCTCCATCGGGCCCTTTCGGAAATGGTACGCCCAGCGCGGGGCGACGAAATAGCCGCCCTGAATGCGGTAGGTCACGAGGGCAGCCCGGCTGGTCTTGACGAGCTTGCCGAGAGACGTCTGCATCGGGATCGTCTCGCCGTGGAAGGATCGGCTGCCCTCCGGGAAGAGCATGACGTTTTCGCCATGGCGCAGGCGGCGGAGAATCTCCCGCACCGAGCGCACCGCCGAGGCGCCCTTCGGCACCGGGATCGGATTGGCGACGGATTTGAGGAGCCCGCCGTACTTTCCGCGGAGCAGATGCTCGCCGCAGACGAAGGTCATGGGCTGCCGCGCAGCGCAGGCCGCCATGAAATGGTCGGACTCCGTGGCGTGGTTCGCGAGCATCAGAAACGGCTCGTCCAGCTCCGGCACATAGTCAGTATGAAAGCGGTACTTTTTCAGCAGCAGACGGAACACCGGCAGCGCCGAGCGAAAGAGCGCCGCATAGCGCTTTTCTTCACGCGTCATTGGCTTGTCCCTCCCAAAATGGCAAAAATGGGATATCCAAAACGCATCATAATATCAAAACGCAAAAAAATCAAGGGCATGGTGATGATCCATGCCCTTGTGTTCTAATTTTCATCGGTGCCAAGATCCTTCGACTCCGCGCTGACGCGCTCCGCTCAGGATGACAGGATCGTTGTTACCAATCGGTGAGATGTGTGCCGCCGCAGGCGTTGTAAATTGCGTCGAACGCCTCGCCCGGGATCCGGACGAAGTACCAGCCGAGCGGTGCATAGCCGACATAGCCGCCCTCAATCAGGCGCAGCTCCACGCGCGAGCCGTCCGCCATCATGAGGAAGAGATGCGTCTGATTCGGCGTATCATAGATGCTGCTGTTCGGACGCCCTTCATAAAACGGCTCATCCGGCTGCCAGGCGTTCACAAATTCGCCTGTATCCACGGCGTCGAGAAACGCGCTCCAAGACTCCTCGGAGAGTTCCGCGTCCTGTATGCCGCCGCGGTTCCAGTCCCAGTCGGAATGCGCCTGCCATTGGATGGACGAAATGCGGTCTCGCAGGTGCAGCCTTGTCTCGAACAGATCCGCGCCGGTGTTCAGATAAATGCCGTTCAGGTGATCCAGGAACCAGACCGAAAGCCGGCCCTCGGAGTCCACATTCCGCACGGCGACGCGGAAATCCGCATCATAGCCCTGCACGGTATAGACCTCTCCCGCGAGCGTGGAGGCAAAGGGCTTTTCATACTCCGAATCGTCCGAAAAGCAGTCGATCGTGCCGGTCGCGTCGCCGAGCTTTTCGCCGAGCAGCGGTTCCACGCGCGCCGCGTCCTCATCATAACAGGTCTCGCCCTGTGTGTACAGGTTTCCGTCCACCACGACGCAGGCGATCATATCCGCCATTGCCGCCTCCTCCGGCTTTGGCAGCTCGATCGGCGGGATCCAGACGCCGGTTTCCGAATTCACCGGCGCCGGGAGCGTGTTCGTCTCAGGAATTGGCTCGGTAATCACCTCGGGACGGCCGCGCATTGTGGCAACGCCGACCGCGAGCAGCAGGCAGGCCGCCGCAGCCCACGGAATCCAGCGGCGTTTCTTTTTCGTCTTCTGCGCGAGCAGAAGATCGGAATCCTCGGCGCCGCCAATGGCGTCGAGCAGGTCAAGTGCGTTCATATGGTCCAGCCCTCCTCTTCCAGCACGGCACGAAGCCGCTCGCGCAGGCGATGAAGCGTCACCTTGACCTTGCTCTGGGTGAAGCCGTATCGCGCGGCGATGGCGGGGATCGTGTCGAAATACCAATAGCGTCTGAGGAAAACCCCGCGCTGCTCGGCGGAGCAGCCCGCGAGAAAGCGGCGGATGACCGCCTCGAGCTCGGAGGCGCTGATCTCCGTCTCGACCGTCTCCTTTGCGGGGAGGCACAATTCCAGCTCCTGCGTCAGCTCGCAGAGAAGCGCGCTTCGTTTCTGCGCATCTCTGCGGCGGCAGCGGTCGATGGCGAGGTGGCGCGCGATGCGAGCGATAAACGGAAAGAAGTAATCGCGCGGCTCGTGCGGCGGAATGCGGTTCCACGCCTCGAGGTACGTGTCGTTCTCGCACTCCTCGGAGGCGGGAATGTCATCGAGAATGCGGTTCGCCAGCGTCCGGAGCGCCGCGCCGTATTTCTCGGAAGTTTTCGCAATGGCGCGCTCGTCTCTGGCCAGATAGAGCTCCACGATGCTGCCATCGTCCATGCCGCTCCCTCCTTTCGGGGTCTTCAACCATATAAGCGAAAAAAAGCAGGAAATGGTCACACACTCTGAGTGTGAAGTGTGGAGTGTGGAGTGTGGAGTTTCAATGGCTTGATCAAAAGATTAAAATCATCATCGCCGACAGGCGATACCACAACTCCACACTCCAAACTCCTAACTCCACACTGAAAGAAAAAAGCAGCGCTGTATGCGCTGCTTTTTTCTTATACCACCCGAACGCGGATGACGTCGGGGATGCTTCGCAGGGCCTCGATCTGTTCTTCGTCCAGCTCGCCGTTGAGATCGATCATGGCGTAGGCGTAATCCCGATAGGCCTTGTTGATCATGTTCTCGACGTTCAGGCCAGTGGAGCAGGCGATCTGGAGGAACTGGTTGAGCATGGTGGGCTTGTTGAAGTGGAGGATGCACAGGCGGCTCGTGCCCATGCGCTCGAGCGTGGCGTCCGGGAAGTTGACGGAGTTTTTGATATTCCCGTTGACGAGGTAATCGTACATCTCGTGCGCGGCCATGACGGAGGAGCGCTCCTCGCTCTCGGGCGTGCAGGCGCCGAGATGCGGCATGCAGATGACGTTCTCCACGCCGATGAGCTTCTTGTTCGGGAAGTCGGTGATGTATTTCCCCACCTTGCCGGAGGCGAGCGCCTCGAGCATGGCGTCGTCGTCCACGACCTCGGCGCGGGATTCATTGATGACGCGCACGCCCTGCTTCATCTTGCGGAAGGCCGCGGCGTCGAGCATGTGCTTCGTGCTCTCGGTGAAGGGGACGTTGATGCTGATATAGTCGGACTTGATGAAGATTTCATCCACGTCCACGGCGTGCTGGACGCTGCGGCTGAGCCGCCAGGCCGCGTCAACCGAGAGATAGGGGTCAAAGCCGATGACGTTCATGCCGAGCTTGACGGCGATGTTTGCAATCTGCGAGCCGATCGCGCCGAGGCCGATGACGCCGAGGGTCTTGCCCGTGAGCTCCGGGCCGGAGAAGGCGGCCTTGCCCTTTTCGACGAGGGCGGGGATCTCATCGCCCTTGTCCTTGAGGCTCTTGACCCAGTCGATGCTGCCGAGCACGTCGCGCGAGGACATGACCATGGAGCAGATGATGAGCTCCTTGACCGCCTCGGCGTTCGCGCCGGGGCTGTTGAAGACGACGATGCCCTTGTCGCAGCATTGATCGAGCGGGATGTTGTTCGTACCCGCGCCGCTGCGGGCGATGACGAGCAGGCTCTCGCCAAAGGGATAGTCGTGCAGATCGGCGCTGCGCAGGAGGATGCCCTGCGGATCGGGCACGTCCTTGCCGACGGTGCAGCCGCGCTCGACAAGCGAGGCGATGCCGCGCTCGGCAATGTGGTTCATGATCTGGATGCGGAAGTTTTTATTTTCCATGGTGTTCCACCTCAAATTCTTTCAGATAGGCGATGAGCGCGTCCACGCCCGCCATGGGCATGGCGTTATAGATGCTCGCGCGCATGCCGCCCGCGACGCGGTGGCCCTTGATATTGAGGAGCCCACGCTCCGCCGCGCCGGAGACGCAGAGAGCGTCAAGCGCGGGATCGCCCGTGCGGAAGGTGACGTTCATGTCCGAGCGCGAGCCGGGCTGGGCGTTCGGCGTGAAGAGGGCGCTGTTATCAAGATATTCATAGAGCCTGCGCGCGCGTTCGCGCTTGATCTGCTCCATGCCGCGAACGCCGCCCTGCTCCTCGAGCCATTCGAGCACGAGGCCGAGGATGTAGATGCACCAGCACGGCGGGGTGTTGAACATGGAGTCCTTGTCGATCATGCGCTGATAGGAGAGCATCAGAGGCGTCTCAGGGCGCTCATGGCCCGCGAGCGCCTTGTTCACGATCACGACCGTGAGACCGGCAGGCGCCATATTCTTCTGCGCGCCGGCGTAGATGAGGCCGTATTTTGCGACGTCCACGGGACGGGAAAGAATGTCGGACGACATGTCGCACACGAGGGGAACGCTCCCCGTTTCGGGGACGTACTGCCACTCGGTGCCGTAGATGGTGTTATTCGCGCAATAGTGGAAATAGGCGGCGTTCGGATCGAGCGAGAGCTCCGCCTGCGCGGGGATGAAGGTGTGCTTCTGCTCGCTCGTGTCCGCCGCGAGGTGCACCGCGCCGAACTTTGCCGCCTCCTTTGCCGCCGAGCCGGAGAAATGACCCGTGACGGCATAGTCCGCGCTGCCGCCCTCCGGCAGCAGGTTCAGCGGAACCATGGAAAACTGCGTGGACGCGCCGCCCTGCAGAAAGAGCACCTCATGCGTATCCGGCACGGAGAGCGCAGCCTTCATGCGCGCCTTCGTCTCGGCAAAAATGTCCGCATAGACGGCGCTGCGGTGGCTCATCTCCATGACGGACATGCCGGAGCCGCGATAGTTCATCAGCTCCGCCTGCGCCTTTATGAGCACGGCCTCCGGGAGCACGGACGGCCCCGCGGAGAAATTGAAAACCTGATTTCTGTCCAATCTGATCGACCTCTCAGACTTTTTTAGCTTTATCACTTTATCACGAAAAAAGTCAAGCGTCAACGAGCGTTCCGACAAGCATTGCGCCGGAAACGCCTGTGATTTCGACATTTTTGACAAGACCGCGCAGCCCCTCGCCCTCGGCGAGGACGGTGCAGTAGTTCGTGCTGTGGCCGAGCCATCCGCCGTCCTGCTCGGTCTCAAAGAGGACGGAGAGCGTGCGCCCGATCTGGGCGGTTAAGTAATCGGCGCGCGTCTCGTCCGCCGCGCGCTGCGCCTCGTGCGCGCGCTGCGATTTGACGGCGGCGGTCAGCTGCTCGGGCATGGCGTCCGCCTTCGTGCCGGGGCGGCGGGAATACGGGAAGACGTGCACCTGCGAGAAGGCGATCTTTCTCAGGAAATCGAGCGTGGCGGCATGATCCGCCTCCGTCTCGCCGGGAAAGCCCGTGATGAGATCCGCCGTGAGCGCGCAGCCGGGGAAATACCGGCGCAGCCGCTCCGCGACGGCGGTGAACGCCGCGGTGTCATACTTGCGGTTCATGCGCGCGAGGGTGCGGTCCGTGCCGCTCTGGAGGGAGAGATGGAAATGATCGCAGACCTGCCCCGTCGCGGCGATGGCGCGGCAGAACTCCTCCGTGACGGCGGTGGGCTCCAGAGAGCCGAGGCGAAGCCGCATGCCCGGGGCAGCCTTTGCCGCCGCGACAACAGCGTCCGCGAGGTTGGGCTTTCCCTCGAGGTCGACGCCGTAGGACGCGATCTCGATGCCGGTGAGGACGAGCTCGCGGTAGCCCTCGGCATAGAGGTCAGCGGTCTGCGCCGCGATCTCCCCGAGCGGCAGGGAGCGGATGCGCCCGCGCGTATAGGGAATGACGCAGTAGGTGCAGAAATTGTGGCAGCCGTCCTGAATCTTGAGCATGGCGCGGGTGCGGCCGGAGACGGCGCCCGCGGGCAGCGACTCGAACACGCGGCGCTGGAAGGGATCATCCACGAAGGACTGGAATTCCCGCGCCTCGAACGCCCTCACGATATCCGCGACAAAGGCGTGCTTATCGCCGCTGCCGTGCACAACGTCGGCGCCGATGGACTGCGCGTCGGCGGGGCTCAGCTGGCTCCAGCAGCCGCAGACCGCCGTGAGCGCGCCGGGATGCTCCTCGCGCAGACGGCGGATCGTCTGGCGGGATTTGCGCCCGCCCTCCGCCGTGACCGCGCAGGTGTTGACAATGATGAGATCGACGCTCTCGCCCTCCGCGGCGGGCTGGAAGCCCCGCTCCTGCAGGAGGGTTTCGACGGCCTGCGCCTCGTACTGGTTGACCTTGCAGCCGAGAGCAGTTATAATGTATCGCATACTTTTCACTCCAAAAAATGAGGTTCAAAACAATGATTTATCTGGATAACGCCGCGACGACGCGCGTCTGCGAGGAGGCAGCCGCGGCAGCGGTGCGCATGATGACAGAGCAGTTCGGAAACCCGAGCGCGACCTATAAGCTCGGGCGCGAGGCAAAGAATTCGGTGGACACGGCAAGAGCGCAGGTGGCCTCCGCGCTCGGCTGCAGGCCGGACGAGGTGTACTTCACCTCCTGCGGCTCGGAGGGCGACAACTGGGCGCTCCTCTCCGGCGCGCGGAGCATGCAGCGAAAGGGCAGGCACATCATCTCCAGCATGATGGAGCACGACGCGATCCGCAAAACGCTCGACGCGCTGGAAAAAGAGGGCTTTGAGGTCACGCGCCTCTCCCCCGCCGCGGACGGGAGCATCTCCGTGGACGCCGTGAAGGAGGCCCTGCGTCCGGACACGATCCTCGTGAGTCTCATGATGGTGAACAACGAGATCGGCACCGTGACGGACATTGCGGGCGTCGCGCGCATGCTGAAGGCGGAAAAGAGCCCGGCGCTGCTGCACACCGACGCGGTGCAGGCATTCTTAAAGGTCCCGTTTCGCGCGGACAGGCTCGGCGCGGATCTGATCACGATCAGCGGGCACAAGATCCATGCCCCCAAGGGGATCGGCGCGCTCTATATCCGCACGGGGCTTCGTCTGCCGCCCTACATCCACGGCGGCGGGCAGGAGAAGGGCATCCGCGCCGGAACGGAGAACACGCCGCAGATCGCGGCCTTCGGCGCCGCCTGCGAGATCGGGAAGAAGAAAATGGCCTCCGCAACAGCGGAGATGGAGCGCCTGAGAGCGCACATGGTGCAGACGCTCACCGACGCGCTGGGAGAGCAGATCGTCTTCATCGGCGGCGGCGCGCCGCACATTCAGAGCCTGTCGCTCCCGGGCTACCGCAGCGAGGTGCTGATGAATTATCTGGAGGCGCGGGAGATTTACACATCCAAAAGCTCCGCCTGCAAAAAGGGCGGGCGGAGCCATGTGCTGGAGGCGATGGGCCTCCCGGCAAAGGTCATTGACGGGGCGCTGCGCATCAGCTTCTCGCGATACACGACCGAGGCGGACGTGGACGCGTTCTGCGCCGCGCTCATCCAGGCGCAGGGATCACTTTTTCCGTCGCTTTGAGCGCTTTCCGGCAAGCCGCTCGCGCAGCGAGGGTCCGGCGCTCTCCTTCTTCTCCGGCTTTTCCGGCTCGGGCGCGGGGATGATTTTCTTCGTCTCCGGGTCGATATGGTCCATATTCACGTACAGCGCGGTTTCCGTTCGGAGACCGCGTTTTTTCAGTCCGTGGTTGATCAGCGCCTCCACCGAGGCATAGATCACGGCGAAGGTCGGCACCGCGAGCAGCATGCCCATGAAGCCGAAGAGCCCGCCGCCCACGATGATGGCAAACATGACCCAGAAGCCGTTGATGCCGATGGAGCTGCCGAGAATCTTGGGGCCGATGATGTTGCCGTCAAGCTGCTGCAGGACGAGGATGATGACGGCAAAGATGAGCGCCTTGACAGGCGAGACGAGCAGGATGATGATGCCCGACGGGATCGCGCCGATGAAGGGGCCGAAAAACGGGATGATGTTCGTGACGCCGACGATGACGCTCACGAGCACGACATAGGGCATCCTCGCGATGGCGCAGACGATATAGCACAGCACGCCGATAATCAGCGAATCGATGATCTTGCCGATGATGAAGCCGTTGAACACGCCGTCCATGAAATTGACGGCTTTGTTGATCTGCTCGGCGCGGCGGATCGGAAAGATGCTGTAGAGCAGCTTCTTCGACACAGCGTCGATCGACTCGACGTTATAGAGCACATAGCAGGCGACGACGAAGCCGACGAGCACGCTGAACACGCCGCGCAGCACGAGATAGACGCCGGTGGAGACGTTCGTGACGATCGTGCTCAGATTCGGCAGGACGACGCTCTTGGCCCATTCGACCACGCTGTCGGACACGTTGCCCGTGGCCTGCAGGAGCGCGGACTCGAGATTGGGATAGTTCTCAAAGAAGCGCTCGATGAAATCGCTGATCGTCTGCAGATATTCCGGCGCGTTGGAGACGATGCTCTCCACGCTCGTATAGACCTGCGGGATGACGATCCAGAGCAGGACGCCGATGAAGAGGAGCGCGAGCGTGATGACGACGATCACCGCGAGCAGACGCGACGTGGCGGCGTTGTTCGCGCGCTTCGGGAAGCGGCGGTCCAGCCACGGGAGAAAGAGCTTATACTGCAGATACTTCGTCCCCGGCCAGAGGATATAGGAGATGACGAGACCCCAGATGATCGGCGCGAGCACCTTCAGAACGCTGCCGAGCCAGCCGAGCACCACGCCGGCATGCTGCAGGAACATATAGAACAGAATCTCCGCCGCGATGACGAGAAACGCCGTGAGTCCCCACTTGATATATTCACTTTTTTCCCAGAAATGTTTCATGATTCGATCCGTTCTCCGAGAAAGGCTGTGTCTTCATCCTTATTCTACTATTTTTCCCGCAAACGGTCAACCGCGGCCGGGCGGGTTTTCGGTTAAGATATGATTATTATTTGCGGAAAACAGATAAATGAATCCTGTCCATATCATAATCTGCGGGTAGACATAATATGTTGAAAAAGTTGTTGAAAGTGTTGAAAACTCCATGTTGGATTCGTGAAAGCTGCAACGAGCAGGGTGCTTTTACCAATTTTGCACACATGTAACAGTTTTCATGAATTCTTCAACATTTTCGCGGTTCCTTGTTTTACAATGAGGTCAAACACCAAGGACAGGAGGAAAAACCATGGGACGCATCAGAAGACGGCGGCTGGAGGAGATCCGGCGCGCTTCGAGAGCCATTTTTGAAACAGAGTCCGAGCCGATGGAGGCGCCGCAGATCAACGGCAAGCTGCGCGGCTTTGCGCTGCGCGTGCCGGAGCAGATCCAGCGGTGCAGCGGGATCGTCGTCTTCGGGCGGCGCATCCGCTCGCTCGTGTTCACGACAGATCTCGCGACGATCCGCAATGTGGACGCGGACGCGGTGCTCGCGGTCTACCCCTACACGCCGCAGCAGATCATCACCGAGGCGCTCGTGCATTCGGCGGACATCCCGGTGTTCGCGGGCGTGGGCGGCGGTCTGACGCAGGGAAAGCGCGTGGTGAATCTCGCCAACTACGCCGAGATGCAGGGCGCGAGCGGCGTGGTCGTAAACGCGCCGACGGCAAACGAGGTCATCCGCGAGCTGCACGACACGATCGACATTCCGATCATCGTGACCGCCTTCTCCGCCGACGGGATCGCCGAGCGCATCGAAAACGGCGCCGCGATCATCAACGTGGCGGCCGGGGCGCAGACGCCGGAGGTCGTGGCCGCGCTGCGCGCGCAGTTTAAGGAGCTGCCGATCATCGCGACCGGCGGTCCGACGGACGAGAGTCTCGCAAGGACGATCCAGGCCGGCGCGAACGCGATCGTCTGGACGCCGCCCTCCCCCGGCGACGTGTTCAAGGAGATCATGGCGGCCTATCGAAACGGCGAGGCGCATCCCTGATTCCCGCTTGACATGATCGGGATGAAAATCGTATAATTTTACCAAAAGGAGGCGAGCGTGATGAACGCAAGCGTAGCCATTCAGGTTCTGCCGCAGCAGGTGGATCAGAAAAAAATGCTCGACTGTGTGGACGCGGTCATCCAATACATCGCGTCGTGCGAGGTGAAATACACCGTCGGTCCGTTCGAGACGGTGCTGGAGGGCGACTTCGAGGTGCTGATGGAGATCGTTCGCGCGTGCTTTCGCATCTGCGTCTCCGCTGGCGCGCCGGGCGTGCTCGGCTATGTGAAGGTGAACTACTGCCCGGACGGTGTGCTCACCATCGCGGAGAAAACGGACAAGTATCAGAAGTGAGATGGAAGCGTCATTTGCCATTTTCGACATGGACGGAACGCTCATCGACTCCATGCCGTACTGGGATCGGCTGACGGCGGAATATCTGGAGAGCCTGAACCTCTCGCCGGACGAGCATCTCGATCTGAAGGACGCGGTGGAAACCATGTCCCTGTATGAGGCGGCGGAGTTCTTTCAGCAGGCGCTGGATCTGGACAAGACGCCGGAGGAGGTCATGCTGGAGATGGGCGACCTGATGGACAGGCACTATCAGGAGGACATTCCGCTCCGTCCGGGCGTGAAGGAATTTCTCTCCGCCCTGCGCGAGGAGGGCGTGATGATGTGCGTCCTGACGCTGACGCCCGCGCCGCTGGCATATTCCTGTCTGCAGCGGCTGGGTGTGGACGAGTATTTTGAGTTCATCCTCAGCAGCGATGACGTCGGCATGGGCAAGGAGCGCCCGGAGATCTTCCTGCAGACGGCTTGGGAGTTCGGCGTCTATCCGATGGAGACGATCGTGTTCGAGGATTCGCACTATGCCGCGCGCGCCGCGAAGGAGGCGGGCTGCACGGTCGTGGGCATCTTCGAGCGGACGCACGCGGAGCAGTGGCCGAAGATGAAGCGAATCTGCGACGTTACCATCCACAATTGGGAAGAAGCCTTAGAGTTGCTATACTAAAAACAGGATCGGAAATCCGATCCTGTTTTCTTATTTTTTTCGGTTACGGTTGAAGTTGATGAGGCAGCCGGCTTTGACGATGGCGCGCTCGTCCGGCGTCATGTCCGCGAGATAGAGCGGCAGCGGCTCTGCCTTCCCGTCCCGGATCCAGAACGCCGGGACGCTCTTCAGATCGCCGTCCAGCGCGGCGCGGACGTTCGGCACGAAGATGTAATCCCCCACATCGAACGGCGGCTCGCCCTCGAGCTGGAACGGGAGCATGCCCCAGTTCATGACGTTGGAGCGGTAGCGCTTGGTGGCGTATTCGCGCGTGATGTTCGCGAGACCGCCGATCACGCGCTGGCAGCTTGCCGCCTGCTCGCGGGCGGAGCCGTCGCCGGGCTTCACGGCATAGATCATGGAGCCGAGCTCGGTATCAAAGCCGCTCACGCCCTCCATGCCGGGGATGGCGCGGATCGCGGCGTACACCGCCTTGAGCTCCGGCGCGAGCGCGCAGACGTCCTCGCCGCGGACGCGGGCCTTTTCGAGCACATCCACCGCCTTTGAACGGTTTACATAATCAGGATCTCTCCGGCTCAGCGTGAATTCCGCGAGACCGAGCGGGTTGGAGCGGAAGGACGAGGTCTCGCCCGAGGGGATGAGCTCGTCCGTCGTGGTGACGGCGTCCATGATCTTGGAGCAGACCTTGAGGAGAATGTGGTCGGTGAGCGCGCTCATCTCCGGCCAGTCCTTGATGTTCGGGCCGTAGACCAGATCCTCGCCGGTCGGACGGCCGAAGCCGTAATAGACGCGGTGATCGTAGACGCTGCGGTCAAAGGTGTATTCCGGCACGGCATCCCAGCAGTCGAGCGCATCCGCGCCGGTGAGGACGCCGCCGTTTGCCGCGGTTGCGGCGATGGAGCGGGCGTCCATGAGCGCGACGGCGGACATCTGCGCATTGCCGGGCTTGGAGCCCTCGCGGTTGGGGAAGTTGCGCGTGGTGTGGCGGATGGAGAGACCGTTGTTCGCCGGGGTGTCGCCCGCGCCGAAGCAGGGGCCGCAGAACGCGCTGCGCACGATCGCGCCGGACCGGAGCAGCTCCGTGACCGCCCCGTTGCGGCTGAGCTCGAGGAAGACGGGCTGCGAGCTGGGATAGACCGAGAGGCTGAATTCCCCTGCCCCGCAGCTTTTGCCGCGCAGGGCCGCCGCCGCCTGCATGACGTTCGTGAAGTTGCCGCCGGCGCAGCCCGCGATCACGCCCTGCTGGACGTGGAGACGTCCGTCATGAATCTTGTCCAGCAGCGTATACGGCGCTCTGCCGCCGGAGACCTGCGCCGCCTCCTGCTCGACAGAGGCGAGAATGTCGGTGAGGTTCGCGTTCAGCTCATCGATGGTATAGACGTTCGAGGGATGAAACGGCAGCGCGATCATGGGGCGGATCTTCGAGAGATCGACGCGGACGCAGCCGTCGTAATACGCCACAGCCGCCGGATTGAGCTCGCGGTAATCGGCCTCCCTGCCGTGAAGCTTCAGATACGCGCGGGTGTCCTCGTCCGTGCGCCAGATGGAGGAGAGGCAGGTCGTCTCGGTGGTCATGACGTCGACGCCGTTGCGGTAATCCGTCGTCATGGACGCGACGCCGGGGCCGACGAACTCCATGACCTTGTTTTTGACATAGCCGTTCTGGAAGACCGCGCCGATGATCGCGAGCGCGACGTCCTGCGGGCCGACGAAGGGCTGCGGGCTGCCCTCGAGATAGACGGCGACGACCTCGGGGTAGTGGATATCATAGGTGTCCTCCAGAAGCTGCTTGACGAGCTCTCCCCCGCCCTCGCCGACGGCCATCGTGCCGAGGGCGCCGTAGCGCGTGTGCGAATCGGAGCCGAGGATCATTTTGCCGCAGCCGGCGTGCATCTCGCGCATGTACTGGTGGATGACGGCGATGTGCGGCGGGACGTAAATGCCGCCGTATTTCCGCGCGGCGGAGAGGCCGAACATGTGGTCGTCCTCGTTGATCGTGCCGCCGACGGCGCAGAGCGTGTTGTGGCAGTTGGTGAGCACATAGGGCATGGGAAAGCGCTCCATGCCGGAGGCCTTCGCCGTCTGGATGATGCCGACGAAGGTGATATCATGGGACGCCATGGCGTCGAACTTCAGGCGCAGGCGCTGCATGTCGCCGGAGGTGTTGTGCGCCTCCAGAATCGAATACGCGATCGTGCCCCTGCGGGCCGCTTCGCGGTCATACTGCGGCGCGGCGTCCGCCGGGACGAGCGTTTTGCCGTCTACGAGATAGACGCCCTGGTCAGAGAGAGTAATCATACAATAATTCCTCCTGTCTTTAACGCGCTACATTATAAACGCTTCATCTGCGCGCGTCAACCGCTTGCAATCTGTGTTCGCAGGTGATATGATTGATTTAAAGCAAAAAAGGAGGCGGTTTTCATGACCTATGCGGAGGTGCGCGAAAACGCGAAGAAAACGATTCTCAACTGCAGGGCATGTCCGGAGTGCAACGGGCTCGCCTGCGGCAACACGATGCCCGGCCCAGGCTCGAAGGCGCCGGGAAACGGGGCGAACGCAAACTGGAGGGCGTGGCAGGAGCTTCGCCTGAACATGGACGTGTTTGCGCCCGACGGCCCGGTGGACACGAGCGCGGAGCTCTTCGGCAGGCAGCTGAGTCTTCCCCTGCTGACGGGACCGATCGGCTCGCTCACGCAGTACAGCAAGGAGGACGTGACGATCCCCTTCAACGACGGCGTGATTCAGGGCTGCGCCGAGACCGGCGTGGTCGACTGCTTCGGCGACGGACTCGCGCCCGGTGTGCTGGAGGCGGGGCTCGCCTCGATGAAAAAGCACGGCGCGGCGGCGATCCCGGTGATCAATCCGATCGCGATGGAGGACATTCAGCGCGAGATCGAGATCGTGAACGCGACGGACGCGATGGCGGTCTCCGTCGTAGTGGACAGCGCGGGGCTCTCAATCTGGTCGGGCGGCGGCTTCGGCTCGAAGACCGTGGAGCAGCTGAAAATCCTCCGCGAGAGCACGAAAAAGCCCTTCGTCGTGAAGGGCATCATGACCGTGAAAAACGCGATGCAGGCGGCGGAGGCAGGCGCCGACGCGATCATCGTATCGAACCACGGCGGGCGCGTGCTGCCCTATGCCGCGCCCACGGCGGAGGTGCTGCCGGAGATCGCCGAGGCGGTCGGCGATCAGATGAAGATCATCGTGGACGGCGGCATCCGCTCCGGCGCGGACATGCTCAAGGCGCTCGCCCTCGGCGCGGACGCGGTGCTGATCTGCCGCCCGATCGCCGTGGCATGGTTCGGCGCGGGCGCTCAAGGCGTGAAGGTCTACGTCGAGAAGCTGCGCGGCGAGCTGAAAGAGGCCATGTACATGTGCGGGGCAAGAAGCCTTAAGGACATCGGGCCGGAGATGGTAAGATAACAAAAAGAGGCGAATTCGCAACGATACGAATTCGCCTCTATTCCGATTCCGTAGGGCGGCCACCTGTGGGCCGCCGGATTCTGATGCAGGGAAACGGCGGGGCACAGGTCCCCGCCCTGCAATTCTCTTTTGGATGGTGCGTAAAACGGGAGGGACAAGTCCCTCACCTACGGTTTTTATTTCTTTTTCCGATCCGCGAGGGCGAAGCCCGCGGTGATGAGGAGCATGTACGGAATCAGGATCAGAAAGCTCGGCAGCTCATAGAGATACGGGTACGGGACGAAGCGGTAGAACAGCTCCAAAACGGGGTTCCCCTCCGTCTCCATAGAGAAGAAATAGTTTGCCTTCGGGTGCAGGCCGGTGGCGCGCAGGAGCACGTTGACGCCGAAGACCGCGAGCGACACGGCGAGCAGCGCCGCGATCGTGCCCGGGAGATCCCGGAAGCGCGGGCGATAGAGCCCGAAGACGGCGAGGGCGAGCGCCTCGATGACGACCATGAAGTGCGTGCCGTAATACCCCAGCATGCGGGGCAGCAGGATCGAATAGCCGTCAAAGCCCGTGCCGGGCATGACAAGCGCCATGAGCGCGCCGAGGGGCCCGACGAAAAAGCAGAAGCTCATCAGCGCGCGCCGGTTCGTGAGCACGGCGATGGGGATGAGGAGCATATTGATGTTGCACAGCTGCAGCGGCAGCTCGCCCCACCAGTTGAAGCCGCCCATGGCGGCGGTGGCCTCATGGAACTCCGCGTCGATGGACAGGAAATATTTATAGACGAAAAAGCCGAGCAGCGTCAGGACGCAGGCCGCGACGAGCACGGTCTTCTTCGTCCGCTCGGACTTGCCGCGCAGAAGGACGCCCGCGAGCGCGAGCAGCAGCAGAAACAGCGCAAAGCACGCGAAGAAAACGCCGTTGAAGGGGTGCATGATCCAGGGGCTGTGAGAAGTCATAGCTCGGACGCTCCTTTTATTCTCTATTCTCTTTCCTTTCCCAGTCCGGCGAGGCGGACGGAGAGCTCGGCGACGAGGATGGCGGACGGGATGTCCGCGAGGACATGCTGCTTGACGAAGAGAATGCACAGGCAGACCAGCGCGAGAAACACCCACGACGCGGGGAGATACCATTTGGGGATGATGCGGCTGCCCATGGCGGCGCGGATGCAGAAATACGTAATGAGCACGTGCAGCGAGGGGCAGAGATGCACCGGCGCATCCATCTGATAGAGCAGAGCCAGAAGGATGTTGAAGAATCCGGTATCCGGCGGCACCGGCCGCGTCAGCGTGGTGGGATATACCAGGAAAATGACGCCGGAGATCAGCATGGCGATCAGATAGCCCTGCACCATGCGCCGGGCATAGGCGCGGCTCTCCGAGAGGATCAGCACGGCGCTGCCTGCCCAGAAGAGAAACGTCAGATAATAGATGATGATCCACTCTGCTCTGAGCGGGATGGCGGCGTCCAGCGCCGTCTCGAAGCTATGCTGCGGCAGATACGGCAGAAGCAGCCGGGTGGGATAAAAAATCAAAAGCTGCGCCAGCAGCATGACGGCCATGCACGGCCAGACATGGCGCGGAATGCGCCGCGTTTGAAGCTGGTTCGTCTCGCTTCCCTCCCTTCCGGCATGGTTCTTCTTTCCGGCACAGCATAGCATATCTTTTCAGGTTAGACAAGTGTAACAGTGAATTCTTAAACAAAGCTTCATAGCGTCAAAAGAGGGAGCGCACAATGCTCCCTCTTTTATCTGTCGCTGGTATGCGGCGTCTCATTGGAAAAGATCCAGTCGTCCAGATCCGTGTCCATACGGCTCACCTCCGAATTCACATACAGCGCATTCTATGCCCCGGGCGGTGAAAAAATGCACGAATCCGGCGTGGAAAGATTCACATTTTCTTTTCAAGTCGATTGTTGACAGCGGAATGCTTCTCCTTTATAATAGTCTGGTCATTTCATCGGGACTGAAACGCAGTCCCCAATCTATAGAAAACAGGTGAACCGCAACATGAGTGCATCTCAGGACAAGAAAAAGCGTACTCAGCAGCGCGCGGAGGGTACGGAGCGCCGTCAGGTGGCCGCCCAGAAGGAAAATGCTGAGAAGAAAAAAGAGCGCGTCCGCTGGACCATCGGCGGCATTCTGATCGCCCTGCTGATCGCCGGCATCCTGCTCGGCAACTCCAGCCTCTTCTACCGCCAGAGCGCGCTGAAGGTCGGCGACGAGACTTTCTCCGCTGCGCAGGTGAACTACTACGCCAACACCGCATATCAGAACTGGTACAGCCAGTACGGCTCCTATCTGAAGTACATGGGTCTGGACACCACCCAGCCCATCAAGTCGCAGGCTTACAGCATGGGCGACGAGTATGAGACCTGGGGCGACTATTTCATCGCGAACGCCAAGGACTCCATCAAGCAGATCGTGGCCTTCAGCGAGGCTGCCAAGGCCGAGGGCATGAGCCTGAGCGAGGACGAGCTCGCCTCCATCGACGAGCAGATCGAGCAGATCAAGAGCAACGCCAAGACCGCGGGCTTTGGCTCCGGCTCGAAGTACCTGCAGGCGCTGTTCGGTCAGGGCGCGACCGAGAGCATCGTGCGCCAGGAAATGCAGCGCTCCATGCTCGCGAGCGATTACGCCACGAAGATGCAGGAGAGCTTCACCTACACGGACGACGAGCTCGACGCGGAATACAAGGAGCACGCGAACGATTACGACATCTTCAACGGCATGTACTACTACGTTGCCGCCGAGACCGTAGAGGTCGAGGGCGAGGGCGAGGACGCCGAGCCCACCCAGGAGACCACCGACGAGACGATGGCCGAGGCCAAGAAGGTTGCCGACGAGATCGCCAAGGCCGTTGCCGAGGCGGAGCCGGCTGACAAGGCCGACGCCTTCACCAAGGCGGTCGCCGAGCTGGGCGAGCCCGTTGCCGAGACCGACAGCGAGGGCAACGAGACCGGCGAGACCACTCCCGCCGAGCCGCAGGTGATGGAGGACGTCGTGGGCTCTTCCGTGAGCGCGCAGGCCTTTGCCGAGTGGATGCAGGACGCCTCCCGCAAGGCGGGCGACTCCACCGTCTATGAGCAGGAGGACGGCGGCTACTACGTCGTGCTCTTCCAGAGCCGTGAGACCGAGGAATACAACACCGTGAACGTGCGGCACATCCTCGTCAAGCCCGTGGACGCGGATGAGGACGGCACCATCTCCGACGAGGAGAAGGCCGCAGCCGAGGAGAAGATGAACGAGATCAAGGCGGAATGGGAAGCCGGCGAGCAGACCGAGGACGCCTTTGCCGCGCTCGCGAACGAGTACAGCGAGGATCCCGGCTCCAACACCAACGGCGGTCTCTATGAGAACGTTTACAAGAACCAGATGGTCGCGGAGTTCAACGACTTCTGCTTCGCCGACGGCCGCAAGGCGGGCGACGTGGACATGGTCTACAACGAGAACACCGGCTATCATCTGATCTACTTCGTCGGCGAGGGCATGGCCTACACCGACTATGTGGCGCAGAACCTGCTGCGCAGCGAGGACTTCTCCGCCTGGCAGGAAGAGTTCATGGCCGACTGGGAGGACGCCGTGACGGAGCTGCGCGGCATGAAGTACGTCGACTGATCGGTGACGCGCATGGAAAAAAAGTTTGAGCGCTACAACCGCAACGAGGTCAGCGCCCTGGAGCTCGCGGACATGCTGGAAGCCGAGAAGAAAAACGGCTGGACGGTGGTCTCCGCAGAGTACGAAGGCGACGACTTCGTGGTCGAGTTTGAGAAAGAAGCCTGAATACAAATCAATCCCCTGCCTTGCGAGGCAGGGGTTTTTCTTTCAATTGCTTTGCTGCTGTATCTGTGATATGTTATCCGGTGAAAGCAAAGCTCTGCAAAGGAGGCCGACCATGGATATCATCAGGAAAAGAAGCCGGGCAGTCCTCGGCGCGACGGTGCTGATGATAGCGGACATCATTCTGATTCCTCCGCTGATCATGTGTATGGTCATCTTTTTCATGAATGATCATGACATTCGTTACTTTCCGTATTTGCTCATTCCGTTCCTGATTCTGGTTCTGGTCTCCGTCTGGGGCTTTACTGCGCTGATTAAGCGCGGGTACGGGAAGAAGGAGCTCGACCCGTATGTGTTTCACATGGGTCTGGCGCACGCGCAGCTGGGCTCGGAAGCCGCTGCGATCCGGGAGATGACGCCGGTGGATGATTACGCGCTGCTTCGCGTCCGCAGGCCCGGGCATCCGGACGGTATCTTTGTCGTGCTGGATCAGGAAGGCTTCTCCTTTGACCCGGATAAGCGCGCAGAGGTGTGCACGGACGAAGCCATCGCGCAGGGATTGCTCCCGGAGAAGGCGGAAGGATTCTTTGATGCGTCTCTGGCGTTTTTGTTTCTGGTGCAGCATGTGCAGACGCCGGAAATTCAAAAAGCGCTGCGCAAAAATGCATCCGCGCGGCTGTTTTATACCTTCGCATTTCTGGATCAGTTCGGCGATCTGCATGTCCCCGCCTTCTTCGGCTCGGGCAGCGGATGGGAAAAAATGTATCGCAGGAACCTGAACGATATGCTTCGGTTTCTTGCGGAAATCAAAGAAGAGGCCGAATAAAATAAGGCGAATCCGCAGAGGTTCCATTCTGCGAATTCGCCTTTTTCTGTTGCTGCGCAGCGCCCGCCTGTCGGATTCTGTCAGCGGCAAGCGGCGGGCGCAAGCGACCCGCCCTACGGCAGATGGGTACCAGCTGCGGATTCGCCGAAAACGGTTGGGAACCAAATGCGTCCTGCACGGGCGGATGATATCCGCCCCTACGGCGTCTATGATTGTGCGGAGGCAGATTCCACATCGGGCCGCCGAGGGCGTCGGCCCCTACGATGAGAATCCGCCTCGCAGAGTTCACGCGAATGCGCGAAATGATTCCGATCTGTTTTTTCAGCGACATGTGCGGTGAAAAAACTCCCTTGGGCGAGCGCGACGCTCGCCCCTCGCGCCGACCAACCGAAGGGCGATGGAGCGCGAGTATTCAAAACGAGAGTCCGACATAGTCGGGCTCTCGTTTTGAGCGTTAGCAGCAGGGGCTGAAGCACGGGTTGCAGCAGAGGTTGCACAGAACCATGTCCATGCACCAGCTGCCGGTGCCGAAGCCGGCGTTGGGGTAGTCTCGCCGATAGGCGCTGTAGGCGGTGCCGCCGGATTCGAGCTCCTGCACGAGGCGGCGGAACTGCAGATTGTTCGGCTCATACTGCACGGCGATGCGCGCGTACTCGAGCGCGGTGACGCGGTTGCCCATGGCGGCGTTCGCCACGGCGGATAAGTAATACCAGTTTCCGTCCCGCTCGCCGGTCGGGACGCCGGAGAGGGCGTTGAGCGCCTCCTGGAAATGGCCGGAATTGATGAAGTTCATGGCGGCCTGATATTCCGAGCGGATGCTCTGCTGCTGATAGCCGCCGTAGCCGCCCCAGCCTCCCGCGTTCGCCCAGCCGCCGGAGGAGGTGGAGGACGAGCCGTAGCTGTCCGCCGTGCCGTTCTTGATGGCGTCATAGGCGGCGTTGATCTCGTTCATCTTCTCCGCCGCTTTCGGATCGTTCGGGTGATAATCCGGGTGATATTGCTTGGCAAGGCGGCGGTAGGCCGCTTTGATCTCCTCGTCTGACGCGCCCCGGGGGACGCCCAAGACCTCATAGGGGTCCTTCATGGTTTTCCTCCTGATCAGATGAATGTCCGGCGGCGCGGTTATAGCGCTGCCAGACGCCGGAATAGAGAATGCTGCGCAGAAGCTCTGCGTCCTGCAGCAGCGGAAGGCGCTCAAACGCGTCCGCCGCGGCGCCGAGCTGCGCCTGGAGCATGCTGCGGAAATCCGCCTGCGTCCAGCCTGCCTCCCGCAGCGCCTTGAGCGGGTTATAGCGGCCCTTTTTTACATCATCCTCCAGATCCATGACGGCGTCCAGAAGATAAATGAAGCGGCCGAGCGCGTCCCCGAAGGGGGCTAAAAACGAATCGAACGCGCCGTCCACCTTGAAAAGCTCTGCCATGAGAGCACCGAAGCAGGCCGCGGCGGCGTCGGGCGTCTGCGCCCCCGAGCGCTCGATGGCGGCGAGCTCCTGCAGGCACCGCTCGATGGCGGCGCACTGGCGCGGCCAGCGCTGACACACCGCCTGATACTGCGCGGTGAGTAATTCGCTCTCCCAGAAGCCGACGACGCTGCCGTCGTCCTCAAAATCATCGCGGCAGTTGTGGTAGGCGAGCGCGACGTTCAGATCGGCGGCGTAGGCCGTGAAGCGCGACTCCCAGCAGAAATGCTTCCGGATGGGGTGCGCGACGCACCTCTCCATCCGGCGCTGCTCCTCCGGCTCATACATGGACGAGAGCAGGAGAACGAGAAACGTCATGTCATATGTGAGCGCCAGGCGGCCGAAGAAGCCGTGCTCGCTCTTGAGCGCCGCGCAGAGACCGCAGTAGCAGCCCTTATACCGATCCTTCTGCGCCTGCTCGAGCAGGGACTGATCGGCGACGAGATAGCCAAACAACGCGCTTCCCTCAGGTGCGGCGCTGGAAGGACGTGCCGCACTTGCGGCAGACGATGTTCAGCTTGCCCTTCCCTCTCGGCACACGCAGACGCGTGCGGCAGGAGGGGCATTTATAGAACTTATAGTCCTTGCGCTGCGCCCAGCGGTCGCGCATGCCGTTCCACCAGCTGGTGATTTTATAGCGCTCGCGCAGATACGCGCCGTTTTCCTGCTGGCGGCGGTATATGTTGCGGCTGAGCATGCGGAACATGATATAGAAGAACAGCGCCATCGAGAGCGTATAAAGCACGCTTGCGAGGCGGGCGTGGCGCACAAACATGGAGCACACCGAGAGGATCAGAAACACCACCGAGAGGAAGCGGTTCAGATGATCCGGCCCGTTGCGCCCTGCCATTATTCTCGCGAACCATGCACGCATAACTAACTCACCTTGAAATGAAGATTCTTTAACACGTTTATCTTATCACAGTGCAGGCAAAAAAATGTAGCGGATTTGTGAACCTTTTGCCGGAAAGAAAAGATGACGCAGACTGCCGGGGGTTGGGCGACAGCCTGCGTCAAAAAGAAAAAGGGGGGATAAGAGATGATTAGAACAACCAATCGATGAAGTTGACGAAGTCATGAATCTGGCGGCGGCTCTGAATGATGTCCATCGGATCGGGCAGCGAATAGGTCTGCGAAGTCTGCGGCGTCCAGGACTGGGTCGCATCGACAGACGGCGCAGAGCGCCAGACATCCGGGTTCAGAATCTCGCCCGTGGCGGCGGAGACCCAGTAGCTGTTCCAGTGGTTCCCATCCGCGAAGCGGACGGAATAGGCGAGCTGATCGGCATAGACGCTCAGCATCGTGAGAAACTGATCCGGTGCGGCGCCGACATAATCCGCGGCGATCTGCTCGGCGTCTCTCCCGTCGGCGCAGCGCCAGTTGAGGAGCGTGCCGGAGAGCGAGGCGTCATCCCACTGGATGGACTGGCTCTCCACGGCATAGAGCAGATCCTGCACAGAGAGGCTCTCCGCCGTGCCGAGGTCGATGCCCGCGCTGTGTTCGGCCACCGCCTTGGTGAGCGCAGCGACGCCGCTCTCCCCTTCCACATGCTGGAGGAGGATGGCAGGCTCGATCTCCACAAGGGCCGCGGCGCGCCGGAGCCCTTCGGAGACCGCCTCGCCGAGCGCGGCGGTGCGGCGCGCCCCCGCATGACTGACGGAGACGAGCACGCCGTTGGAAACGCTGCCCTCGGGATGCTGCTCCAGCATCTGGATCGCAAACGCCTCCGCTGCGTCGTCCACCTTCAGACCCTTGTAGGCATCCGCATCGGTCTCGACGCCTTCGACCGTGACGCTGCGGACGCGGTTGAAGCCGTTGACCGTCATGGCGAGCTCCGTGCCGGCGTCCACCGTGACGACGCTGCTCTGCGCAGCCTTGACGCCGAGGAACGAGCCGGAGAGCACCAGCACCACGGCCGCAGCCGCGGCGATGAGCCGGGGCAGACGGCGCGGCTTATGGCGGATCGGTTCGATATTGGGTTGTACAGGGTTCTGCTCGCCGCAGGCGGTCAGCAGCTCCTCGAGCCGGTTCGGTGCGAGGGACTCCATCTCCTGCCGGAGGCGCAGATTGAGTTCAAATTCCGTCATACCTGTTCTCCCAAGTAGCCTTCGAGCTTTTTCAGAGCCCGGCGATATTTGTTCAGGATCGTGGAGAGGGGCTTCTCCAGCAGCTCCGCGATCTCCCGATGCTTGAGTCCGGCGACCGCGTGGAGCACGACGATCTGCCGCTCCTCAGCGGAGAGCTTTTCGAGCACCGCCTGCGTGACGATGCGGTTCTCTGCCGCGAGGAAGGGATCGGCGCCGGGCGTTTCCGGCAGCTCCTCCATCGGGATGCCGGAGCGCTGGGCGGCGCGCATGTGCTTGAGCGCGGTGTTCTTCGTGATGCCGAGAAGCCACGGAAGCGGACTCTGCCCGCGCGGGACATACGTTCCCGCCGCGTTCCAGAGCTGGAGAAACGTCTCCTGCATGACATCCTCCGCGGCTTGCGCCTGCCGCAGGATGGACAGGGCAAACGCATAGACCGCGCCCTTGTGCTGCAGATAGACCTCTGCTAAGGCGTCCCGGTCTCCGCGGGCGATATTCATGATCAGTTGTTCATCCCGGACTGGATGGAGGGTTTCTCCGATCATGGCGGCTGGCTCCGTTCGATAGAATTGGATCGCATCTGCGATCCGCTCTCCTATCATACCACAGCCTCATACAATATTGCAAAACAAATCCTGTTTTATCGCACTTATTTTTAATTTACAAAAGACATTCTTTATAATGTGTCATGCGCAGCTGCTGCGGCGCGCGCCTGCGTTCTTGCGTTCCCGCGCCGGAAATGGTATATTTACCCTATTGATCTGATACGAAAGAAGGAACGCGCATTGTGGTATATCATCGCCGGGCTTCTGCTGGCGCTCGGTCTCTTCTCGGCGCTGGCGCTGCGCATGGGCTTTTCGCCGCGCAGGGTCGCGCAGATGGCGCGCATCGGCGCGCATGAGGCGATGCCGGTCGTGGTGATTCTGCTGGTGATCGGCATGGTCACGGGCAGCTGGCGCAGCGCAGGCACGATCGTCGGCTTCGTCGATTACGGCGTGAAGCTCATCACGCCGCGGCTGTTTCTGCTGGTGGCGTTCGTGGTCACCTGCGTGATGAGCTATGCCCTCGGCACGAGCTTCGGCGTCGCGGGGACGGCGGGCGTCATCTTCATGGCGCTCGCGCGCAGCGGCAATGTCAATCCCGTGATCACGGCGGGCGTCATTCTGAGCGGCATCTTCTTCGGCGACCGCGGCTCGCCCGTCTCGTCCACGGCGGTGATGACGGCGAATCTCACCGGCACGGATCTGATGGGCAACGTCCGGCGCATGGCGAAGAGCGCGCTGGCGCCGATGGCGGTCTGCCTCGCGGTCTACGCGGTGCTCTCCGTGCGAAATCCGATCGGCGCGGTGGATCGCTCGGTCATCGCCGCGTTTGAGCGCGCGTTTTCCCTGACGCCGTGGGTGTTTCTCCCGGCGGCGCTGCTGCTGATCCTGCCGCTGTTTCATGTGCCGATTTTGCTGTGCATGGGCGGGAGCATCCTCTCGGCGGTGCTGGTGGGGCGCTTTGCGCAGGGCGCCGGCTGGGGCGCGCTGCTGAAAACGCTCGCGCTTGGGTATGAGAGCCCGGACGCCGCGCTCGGCGCGATCCTAAACGGCGGCGGGATGATCTCCATGCTCACGAGCTGCATGGTCGTCGGCCTCGCGTGCACGTGCTCCGGCGTCTTCAACGGCACGGGCATGCTCCATCGGCTGGAGGATCGCATTTCCGCCCTGTCCGGCCGCGTCGGGACGTTCCCGCTCATGATTGCGACGAGTCTGCTCGGCTCCGCGATCTTCTGCAATCAGGTGATCGCGATCGTGCTCAGCAGCACGTTCTTCCGCCCGGTGTTCGACCGGCTCGGGCGCAGCCGGGAGGATCTGGCGCTGGATATGGAGAACATCTGCATCACGGTGCCCGCCTTCGTGCCCTGGAGCATCATCTGCAGCGTACCGCTGAGGCTCTTCGGCGCGGACTACCGCAGCATGGCCTACGCCGTGTTTCTCTACGCCGTCCCGCTCATCGGATGGATCCAGTCGGCGCGGAGGGCGAAGAAAAAACAATAAGAATGAGGCGAATTCGCGGCAGTGTGCGAATTCGCCTCAGATTGT
>CAMJHX010000001.1 GCA_946405655.1 uncultured Clostridia bacterium | reverse complement strand
TCTGCTGCCAGCGCGGACGCCGGGAGCAGCGAGAACACCATGAGCAGCGCCATCAGCGCACTCAGGAACCGCGTTCGTTTCTGCGTTCTCATGAAATGAATCCCTCCTAAAATATTATTTCACGTTTCGATAAGATGTGTATAGTATCATACCACAGTTCCCGCCGGGGGCTCAAGGAGCGGCGTGATTTTCGGAAATTCGATCAGATTCGAGGGAAAAATTCGTGCAATTTGTCTATGGTCAGATCACAAAATATGGAAGTCTGTTTCGATTCGGAGTGCAACATCTTGACACGTCCGCGCCGGATTGCTATTTTTAAAGACAAAGGAGGGATCCTTTCTTGAAAGATTGGCTGAAAAACAACCGCGTGTCGGCGATCGTGCTGGTGATCGCGGCACTGATTTTCGTTCTGGCGCGGATGGCCTTCGCGCCGAAAACCGAGGCAGCGGAGGTGACCGGCGACTACGCGGAATATGAAAACGCCGTCGTGGTGCAGATCCTCTCGGACAACACGGAGGCGGACGAGACCGCCGACGGCGGATACCGCGGCGAGCAGCTGCTGCTGGTTGAGGTGAAGACCGGGCAGTACGCCGGCGAGACGATGCAGGTCTACAACTACGTCTCTCCCCTGTACGGCGCGCCGCTGAAGGTCGGTGACGGCTGCACGCTCGTGATCTCAACGTATGAAAACGGCGATGCGAACGCGACGGTGTATGAGTATAACCGCACGGTACCGGTCTGGATCGTGCTGGGGCTGTTTCTTCTGATCACGGTGCTGGTCGGCGGTAAAACCGGCGCGAAGTCTCTGATCGGGCTGATCTTCACGGTGGCAGGCGTGTTCTGGCTGCTGTTCCCCGCGCTGATGAAGGGCGCGCCGACGCTGCCGACGACATTTTTGCTGTGCGTGTACGTGGCGGCGGTGAGCTTCACGGTGCTCGGCGGCGTGGAGAAGAAAACCGTCTGCGCATGGCTCGGCACAGTGGCAGGCATGGCGCTCGCGCTGATCTTTGCGCTGGTGTCGCAAAGACTGCTGCGCATCGACGGTCTGCGCTCGGCGGATGTGGAGCCGCTGCTGCAGCTGCGGCAGACCGGCACGCCGATCGGGCTGCGCGGGCTGCTCGCCGCTGGCGTCATTCTCTCCTCGCTCGGCGCGGTGATGGACGTGGCGATGAGCCTCTCCTCTGCGCTCGCGGAGGTGCACACGGCGGACAAAACGATGGACGCGAGGGCGCTCTTCCGCTCCGGGATGAACATCGGGCGCGACATGGTGGGCACGATGACGAACACGCTCATCCTCGCCTTTCTCGGCAGCGGGCTGGTGCTGACGCTGTATATCTACTCGCTGGGGCTCAGCCCGCATATGCTGATGAGCTCGGCCTACCTCTCGTGGGAGCTCGTCGGCGGCATTTCGAGCAGCGTGGGCGTGATCCTCTCCGTGCCGATCACGGCGGCGATCGCAGCGTGGACGTACGGGAGAAAGAAATAAAAAACAATGAGGCGGATTCGCAGACTGGTGCGAATTCGCCTCATTCTTTTTACGGTATTTTCCACGCTGTGACCGTCCACTCCCCTGCTTCGGATCGGCTTACGGTCAGCGTGCAGCGCTGTGTCTGGTTTGGCCTAAGCTCCTCCGGCTTGGGATGGCTGCCGGTGCGAAAACGGGCTTCGATGGTGAGCACGTCTTCCTGCGGCGGCGTCTCGCCCTCGTCATAGACGAGCGTTTCGAGCGTACAGTCGCGGCACTGCTTTTTGAAATACTTCTGCACCGCATCAAACGCAGCTTCCACATCCTCATTGGTATACGGAGAATCCTCCGAGAGCGTGATGCTCGCTGCCATGCCTTGGCCGGGTGCTGCTCTAAACAGCACGGCTCCGAGGATCGGAACGAGGATCATGACCGCGAGCAGGACGGCAAGCACCGTCCACACACGGCGGGAACGGCGGTTTTTGATCGCAAGCTGCTCGTTGATGCGCGAGAGCTGTTCGGCAATCGCCTGCCGCTCCTGCGTGCTCTCCCGCTCGCCCGCGCCGCCGAGCAGCTCGGACACCGGGACGTCCAGCTCCTCACTCAGCCTCTGCAGCAGCTCCGCGTCCGGCACGGAGAGATTCTTCTCCCACTTGGAGACTGTCTGCCGCACAACGTGCAGGCGCACGGCGAGCTCCTCCTGCGTAAAGCCGTGCTCTTTTCGGATGCGCTTGAGATGATCACCCAGCATTTTGATCGCCTTCCTTTCTGCGTTCATTCTAGCAAATTTCCGCGCTGAAGGAAAGCAACGCAAAGTAACATCAGGCGATTTTCTGGCGTTTTCGCATGTTCAGCCAGCTGAGAAAACCGTAGAGATCGTTGACGAAGAAGACCGCGAAGCAGACGAGCACGGTAAAATAGCTCGTATCCGTGAGCGACGCGAGAAGCCACAGCACCATCAGCACAAGATCATTCATGGCATACGCCAGCGCGAACCATGCGCTGCGGCGCGCCGTGAGATAGGCGGCGGCAAAGCTTGTGGCGACGGAGAGCGTGCTGGGGAGAAGATTCGCCGTATGAAACGCTCGGAGGATGAAATAAAACCCGACGGTGACGGCGGTGGTCAGCACGGCGAGGAAGACGATCTCTCCTGCTCTCAGCCGATTGACCGCCACCTGCGCGCGGCTGCCGTCGAACGGATGGCGCAGCCACGCGATGAGGCTCCACGCCGCCATGGGCATGGTCATGCCGAGATAGGTGATCATCTCGCCGTAATAGGAAAAGGTCCAGGAGATCCAGCCATAGAGCAGGCTGAAGACGATCATGAGCGCCTGCGAGAGCGGGTTGCCCTTGGCAGCAAAGATCAGCGACGTGACGCCGATGAGCGACGTGATGACAGAGAGCGCCCCGCCGCCGAGAAAGAGCACGGCGGACAGGATGATCAGCCCCGCGGAGCTCAGCCAGAGCGCGCGCTCGAAGGGCGTGAAATAATCATAAATGCGTTTCATAGAACCTCCAAAGAAAAAAGGCATTCGTATCACGCATCTTCTAGGACCTAACGATGCGTGAACGAATGCCGTTGCATTCCCTACCCGGTGGCAGGACTTTATGAAATTTCTGGTGTTTGTCTCCTTGTCTCATAGAGCGCCTGATTGACGGCGCTGCCGATGACGATCATGTAGCTGAGGAGATTCAGCCAGACCATGAGCAGGATCATGGACGCGAGAGAGCCGTAGACGAGCGGATATTTCGCCGAGCGGCCGAAGAGCCACGAGAACAGGACGGAGATCGCGGCCATGCCGACGGCGGCGACAAACGCGCCCGGAAACTGACGTCGACTGCCCTCGTGCGAGGCGGTGAGGACATAGAGCACGAGGATCATGCCGAGGATGATCAAAAACAGCACGACGAAGCGAGACCAGTTCCACCAGTCGCCGATGTTGATCCAAGTGACGGTCTCATCGAGCTTATGGATGAGCTGGCGGCTCGTGATGATCGCCATGATGCTGCCGAAGATGGCGGCGAGGAAGGCGACGGCGAAGACGAAGCTTGCGATCGTGCCGCCGATGATACCGAATCGGCGCTGGCCGCTGATCTCCTCGGCACAGCCGCAGAACGTGCGGTAAACAGCGCTGGCCGCCATGACCATGGCGACGAAGGCGACGACAAAAACCGTGCCGTTGGCGCTGCGGGCGGCATAGCGGAGAAACTCCTCGATGATCGAGCGCGTCTGCTCCGGGACGACGAGCGTCTCGAGCACCTGAAAGACCGCCTCGGGCTTGGCGACGGCGAGCGCGAGCAGGTCATAGAGGCAGATGATGCCGGGAAAGAGCGTGAGCACCATGAAATACGTCATGGCGGCGGCAGTGCGCGGCAGGCGCTTTCCGAGATAGATCCGGCCGAACGCGGCAAAAAAGCGGACGACCCGCCAGTTTTTCCAGTTTTTCACTTGTGCAGATCATCCCCTTTCCGATTATCAGAAAAACACCGCCCTCGCTGATATTTACGAAGGCGGTGGTTCTCTGTAAAGTGCGAGATCTTACTTCTGGTTGAAGATCTTGAAGATGCCGTCGAACGGATCTTCCTCCTGCGCGGGCTCGGCGGCGGGAGCCGGAGCCGGAGCGGGAGCGGGCTCGGCCGCCACAGGAGCGGCAGGAGCCGGAGCGGGAGCAGGCTCGGCAGACACGGGAGCGGCGCCGGTGAAGAAGCCGGTCGTGCGCGGAGCGGCGGGAGCGGGCTTCGCGGGAGCGGCAGGAGCAGCCTCGGCCTGATTGGAGCCGTCCTCAAAGCCGGTGGCGATGACCGTCACGCGGATCTCATCGTCCAGCGTGGGATCGAAGCTCGCGCCGAAGATGATGTTGGCGTCCGGATGCGCGGCCTCCTGCACGAGGTTGGCAGCGGTCTCGACGTCCTCGAGGCCCATGTCCTCGGAGCCGGTGATGTTGATGAGCACACCGCGCGCGCCGTTGATGGAGGTCTCCATGAGGGGGCTCGCAACGGCCATGCGGGCAGCTTCCTCCGCCTTGCCCTTGCCGGCGGCGTGGCCGACGCCCATGTGGGCAAAGCCGGCGTCCTTCATGATGCAGGTGACGTCCGCAAAGTCGAGGTTGATGAAGCCGGTGTTCTTGATGAGGTCGGAGATGCTGGTGACGGCCTGATGCAGCACGTCGTCCGCGATCTCGAAGGCGTTGGCCAGCGTGACCTTCTGGTCGGTGGCATACTTCAGGCGATCGTTCGGGATGATGAGCAGAGAATCGACCTTGCCGAGCAGCTCGTTGATGCCGGCGACAGCCTGATCCATGCGGCGCTTGCCCTCGAACTTGAAGGGCTTCGTGACAACGGCGACTGTGAGGATACCGGCCTCGCGGGCGATATCGGCGATGGTGGGAGCAGCGCCGGTGCCGGTGCCGCCGCCCATGCCGGCCGTGATGAAGACCATATCGGTGTTCTCAAGGGACTTGGCGATGTTGTTGCGGCTCTCCTCGGCGGAGCGCTTGCCGACCTCGGGATCGCTGCCGGCGCCCTGACCGTGGGTCAGCTTCTCGCCGATCTGGATCTTCTGGTCAGCGCTGGAAACGGCCAGCGCCTGCTTATCGGTATTGATGGCGACATACTCGATGCCCTGAGCACCGGATTTCACCATGCGGTTGACAACGTTGTTGCCGGCGCCGCCGACGCCGACCACCTTCAGGGTGACGACATTTTCGGGTCCGGTTTCAGTCAGATAGGGCATAGTTGGTTCCTCCCTGTTTGGATTGATTTCGTTTGTTTCGATTTGCGCGGGCTCGGCCTCGGCGACCGTCTCCGGCGTAGGTTCCTCGGGCACAGGCGCTTGATCCGGGATCAGGTCCAGCTGGACATACTCCTGCGCATCGATTGTTTCGGAAATGGGTTCAAGCACTGCAGATTCCTCCACCGCGGTATCTTCCGGTTTTGGCTGCTGCTGTGCAGGCGCCTGACGGACGGGGTTCGGTCTTGGCCGGTTGCGGTTCTTTTTCTTATTCTTACCCATTTTATATCAAATTCCCTTCAAGGTCAATACAATTTTTAACCGGGGCTGAAATGCACCTGCTGATCGATGGAGAGATCGAGCGTGCCGGCGTCGTGCTCGGCGAGCTGCTCGACCGCGCTCTGCAGGAGGCCGAACTTATAATCGAGATCGGCGTCCTCCCCCACGCGAACCGTGAAGCGGCTGAGATAGGCGAAGGCGGGATTCGTAACGTCGCTCATGTCGATGATCGTGACGTCCGTCCAGAGGCCGCGCTTGAGAAGCTGGTTCAGGATCTCTGATAGGAAGCGGAGCTTCGCGCCGTCCTCCTCCGCGACGGTCATGATCGAGCCCTCCTCCGGCTCCACGGGAACGAGCCCGTCGATGCGGATGAGGCTCTTGAGCTCGGTCTGATCGATCTTCTTGAGGAGCTTGCAGTTCTGGTCGATGACCCAGTAGTCATTCTCGAGCGTGACATATCCCATGGCGCTGCTCTCCGTGATGGAGATGACGACGCGGCTCGGGAGCTCGCGCGTGACCATCACGTCATTGACATAGGGAAGCTTTTTGAAAATGCGGCTTGCCGCGTCATAGCGGTTGATGAAAAAGAGGTTCTCGCCCTTTTCGAGCCCGGAGGCGAGGATGATCTCCTCGTCCGTATAGCGGGCATTGCCCTCGACCTCGATGTCCGTGACGGTGAAGAAGATGCTCATCGCCAGCAGGATCAGAACGATGACCCCGAGGAAGATCCAGAGCCCGCCGTGCCTTCGGCGAAACTCCATCTCTTTGGTTCCCTTTGAGGCTGTTTTCATATTGGTCTCCAATCTCAATCAGTTTGATACACGATCGCAGGCGATTTCCGCGCCGAGCGCGGCGAGCTGCCGATCCAGCCGGTCATAGCCGCGGGAGATGTGCTCCTCATCGAAGATCTCGGTCGTCCCCTCGGCGGACAGCGCGGCGACGATCATCGCGGCGCCGCCTCTGAGATCGCCCGCCGTGAGCGGGGCGGCAGTCAGGCGCTCGACGCCGGAGATGAAGGCCACGCGGCCCTCGATGCTCACATCCGCGCCGAGGCGGCGCAGCTCGAGCGCATGGCGATAGCGGTTGGAAAAGATCGTTTCGGTGAACACCGTCGTCCCGCGCGCTTTGAGACAGGCCGCCATGAGCGGCGGCTGCGCATCCGTCGGAAAGCCGGGATACGGCCGCGTGACGATGGGTCTCGGCGCGATCAAATGCGCGTCCGACCGGAGCGTTACCGTGCCTGATTTTGTTATTATATCACATCCCGCTTCAGAAAGCGAGTCCAGAACCGTTAAAAAATGCGAAGGAAATACATTTGTGAGCGTAATTTCCCCGCCCGCGGCGGCGCAGGCGCACAAAAGCGTGGACGCGGCGATGCGGTCCGGGAGGATCTGATGGCGCACAAACGGCTTCGGCGCGAAGCCCTCCACGCGGATCTCCGCGCTGCCGGCGCCGGAAATCTGCGCGCCGAGCGCACGGAGATACTTCTGCAGATCGACGATCTCCGGCTCGCGCGCGGCGTTGGAGATGACCGTGACGCCGCGCGCGGCGCAGGCGGCGAGCATGGCGTTCTCCGTGGCGCCGACGCTGGGGATCGGGAGAATGACGCGCGCGCCGCGCAGATCCGTCCCCCGGCAGATAATGTCTCCCCCCTGCTCCGCAACCGCCGCGCCGAGGGCGCGCAGAGCGTCGAGATGCAGATCGACCGGGCGCGGGCCGAGCTCACACCCCCCGGGGAGGCTCAGCCGCGCCTGACCGCAGCGCGCGAGGATCGCGCCGAGGAAGATGACGCTCGAGCGCAGCTCGCGCATGAGGCTGTGCGGAATCTCAAAGCCATGCAGCGGGCGGGAGTCGATCCAAATATGATCCCCCTCGCGTGTGACGGCGCAGCCGAGGTGACGCAGGATCCTCAGCGTAATGCGCACATCCCTCAGATCCGGCACGCCGGTGAGCAGCGTCTCGCACGGGGCGAGGATGGACGCCGCCAGAATGGGCAGCACCGCATTTTTCGACCCCTGCACCGGAAGCTCGCCCGAAAGCCGCCGCCCGCCCGTCACACGCCAGATCGTCATAAAAAATCCCTCCGCATCATGAAAACTCGGTTCATGCTATGCGGAGAGAGGTTTTTTCGGTTCATCGATAGACCCGGATCATCTCCAGAACGATATCGGCGATGCGCTCGGTGGCGTCCGGGACACCGCAGGATTTCATGTTCTCCGCCATGCTGTCGAGCAAAGCGGGGTCCGAGAGCAGCGCGCGGATGGCGTCGAGCAGATCCTGCCCGGTGAGCTCGGGCTCGAGCAGCACCTTCGCGCCGCCGGCATGCTCAAGGACGCGGGCGTTTTTCTCCTGATGATTGTTCGTGACATAAGGGCTTGGCACGAGGATCGCGGGCTTGCCGAGATAGGTCAGCTCCGCGAGCGTGGACGCGCCCGCGCGGCAGAGCACCAGATCCGCCGCCGCCATGACGAGCGGCATATCATAGATATAGGGGCGGACGTCATAGCCGGAGGCCGGGAGATCAAAAGCGCAGGTCTCCTGCAGCTTCTTTGCGACCGCATCATAACCGGACTTGCCGGCGGAATGGATGAGGCGGAAGCCGGGATGCTCTCCGGCGAGGGCGATCATGTCGGTGATCTTCTCGTTCATGATGCGCGCGCCGAGGGAGCCCCAGAGGGAGACGACCAGCGGCTGATCGACCGGAAGGCCGAGCTTTCTCTTCGCCTCGTCCTTGGTGCAGTCGGAAAAGCCGGTGCGCACGGGCGTGCCGGTGACGAAAACGCGCGTCGGGTCGCCGTAATGCAGGCGGCTCTCCTCAAAGCCGACGAGGATGCGGTCCACATCGGGCAGAAGCATCTTCGTCGTGAGGCCGGGGACGGCGTTGGATTCATGCACGAGCGTCGGGACATTGAGCTGCGCCGCGGCCTTCAAAACAGGATAGCAGACATAGCCGCCGGTGCCGACGGCGATATCCGGCTGAAAGGCACGGACGATCTTTTTTGCCGCGTGCGTCGCCGTGAGGGCGTCCTTCGCGGCGGAAATGTTGTGCTTGAGTCCGGAGGCGCTGAGACTGCGGGAGAAGCTCGAGACCTTGACGGACTCGAACGCATAGCCCGCGCGCGGAACGAGCTCGGACTCCATGCGGTCCGGCGTGCCGACGAAGAGCACCTCGGTATTCGGATCGAGCGCCTGCAGGCGCTGCGCGACGGCAATGGCGGGGTTGATATGCCCGGCGGTTCCGCCGCAGGCGAACAAAACTTTCATAGTGATGACCTTTCTAGCCTGCGCGAGTGAGCGGCGCTTCGCGCGAGATGCTGAGCAGAATGCCCATTTCAAGCAGCTGCATCAAAAGCGCCGTGCCGCCATAGCTGAAAAACGGCAGCGACACGCCGGTGCAGGGCAGAGAATTTGTGACGACGGCGATGTTGAGAAGCGTCTGCAGGCCGAAATGCGCCGTGATGCCCGCAGCGACGAGAAAGCTGAAGCGATCCTGCGTATGCAGGGTGATCTGCGTGCAGCGCAGGAGCATGAGCGCGAGCAGGAGGATGATCGCCGCCGCGCCGATGAGACCGAGCTCCTCGCAGACGATGGAGAAGATATAGTCGTTGTGGCTCTCGGGGAGATAGAGATATTTCTGTCTGCCCTCCCCCGGCCCGAGACCGGTGAGGCCGCCGGAGCCGATGGCCATGAGCGATTCGCGCACCTGATAGGTGATATCGTCATCGGCATACTGCGAGGGGAAGAGCCACGCGAGAATGCGCACGTGCACATGCGTGGAGACGAAAAACGCGAGCGTGCCGAGCGCCGCGACAATGCCGAGACCGATGAAGAAATAGCGCCGCGGCATGCCGCCGATGACCATCATCGTGAGGCCGATGAGCGAAATGATGAGGATGCAGGAGATGTGCGGCTCAAAAAAGAGCAGCACGATCGGGATTCCGAGCGCGATGGCGAAGGGAATGACGCCATACTGGATCGTCTCCATGCGGGCGCGGTATTTCGCGATGAGATCGGCAAAGACGAGAATGATGGCGAGCTTCGTGATCTCGGACGGCTGGAACGAAAGCGGGCCGAGCGAGATCCAGCGGCGGGCGTTGTTCTCCGCCGTACCCATAACGAGCACGAGCAGGAGCATGACCGCCGCAAAGCCGTAGACCAGGCGGTTGGACTGGCGATAGAACGACATGGGCACCCAGGACGCGGCATACATGATGACGACGCCCGCGATGGCGAACATGAGCTGGTGGTTGAAGTAATCCAGCGCGCTGCCGCTCTCGGAGGCGAGCGCCTGAGAATAGGCGCGCGGATAACTCGAGGAGAGCACCATCAGCAGGCCCAGACTCAGAAGGATCAGCACGAGCATGAGCAGCGTGATATCAAAGCCGCCGCGCAGTCTGGACGCTGCCTGCCAGCCGGGTATGAGGTTTTTCAGCTGCATCCCGAAGGAGCCGGAGGAGCGTTTTCTCGTAGGCATGTGGATCCTTTCTTGATGGAGAATCAGAAGCGGTGATAGACGCCGATAAAGCTGATGATTGCGAACACGATCGTGACCGAAACGAAGAGGGTGAAGATTTCCTTCTCCTTCCACTTCTTGCCGAGCCAGCCGCCCATCTCGAGATGGTGGTGGAACGGGGCCATCTTGAACACGCGCTTGCCGTGCGTGAGCTTGAAATAGCCGACCTGAATGATATCGGAGAGCGTCTCGATGATGTACATGATGCCGAGCGTGACGAGGATCAGCGGCATGTCATAGGCAAAGGCCATGGCAGCGATGGCGCCGCCGAGGAAGAGCGAGCCGGTGTCGCCCATGAAGATCTTGGCGGGGTTGAAGTTATAGAGCAAAAAGCCCAGCAGACCGCCCGCGAGACCGGACGCAAAGACGCCGACGGAGATATCGCCGCGCTGCCACAGGAACGTGACGGCGACGAAGAAGACGCAGACAGGAATGCTCGTGCCGGCGGCGAGGCCGTCGATGCCGTCGGTGAGGTTCACGGCGTTGACCGTGCCGGTGATGACAAAGGCGGCGAGGATCGTATAGAGCACGTCGCCGAGGTGGAACGAAACGTTGAAAAACGGGATGTAGACATCGCTCGTGACATAGCCGAAGGAGCGCATGAGGTAGATGAAGACCATGGCGGCGATCAGCTGCAGCAGGAACTTCTGCCACGCGCGCAGGCCGAGGTTCTGCTTCTTCTTGAGCTTTTCGTAGTCATCGAGAAAGCCGATCGCGCCGAAGACGAGCGCGAAAACGAGGCAGAAGATATGCCCGTAATAGCCCTCAAGCATGGAATGGAAGCCCACCGTGAGGCAGACGATCGCGACGGCGGCGATGAACATGATGCCGCCCATCGTGGGCGTGCCGGATTTGGACATGTGCCACTTGGGGCCGTCCTCGCGGATGCTCTGCCCCGCCTTGATGCGGCGCAGATACGGAACGAGAAAGACACCGATCAGGCTCGACGCCAGAAATCCGATGATAAAGGCGAGAATCAATCTGAGTGTCATATCTGCTGTTCCTTCCTCTTGGCCAGGATTTCCGCGACGATCTCGCGTTCATCCATGTGGATTTTTTCATGACCGATGATCTGATAATCCTCGTGGCCCTTGCCGCAGAGGATGATCACATCGCCGGAGCGGTGGTTTTCAATGGCATAGCGAATCGCGTCGCGCCGGTCGGGCTTGACGACATAGGAGGTGTGCGTCTTTTTGAGCCCGGGCAGGATCTCATTGATGATCGCCATCGGGTCCTCGGTGCGGGGGTTATCGCTCGTGACGATGACGAAGTCCGCCTTCTCGCCGGCGATGCGGCCCATGATCGGGCGCTTGAGCCGGTCGCGGTCGCCGCCGCAGCCGAAGAGGAAGACCAGTCTGCCCTTCGTGAAGGCGCGAACGGTGTTCAGGATATTCTCCACCGCATCGGGCGTGACGGCGTAGTCGATCAGGATCGAATAATCTCCGTCGGTCGGGACGAGCTCGGCGCGGCCCTTGACGCTATCGGCCGTGGCGAGCGCTTCGACGCAGGCGTCCGGGGAGATGCCGACGGCAGCAGCCGCGGCGAGCACGCTCAGTGCATTATACACGGAGAAGAGCCCGGGGATGCCGAGCGTGACGCGGTGCAGCCCCTGCTCGGAGACGAGCATGAAGCGCACGCCCTCCGCCGTGAGGCGGATGTCCTTGGCGACGAAATCGGCGTGATTGTCCTGCGTGGAGACGGTTTTGACCGGGCAGGACGCGCGCTCGCGCAGAAACGGCATCCAGGAATCATCCAGATTCATGACGCCGTGGTCACAGCGCGTGAAGAGGATCGATTTCGCCTCGGCATAGGCCTCCATGGTCTTGTGGAAATCGAGATGATCCTGCGTGAGGTTCGTGAAGACGCCGACGGCGAAATGAATACCCGCCACGCGGTCGAGATACAGCGCGTGGGAGGAGACCTCCATGACGACGTGGGTGCAGCCCGCGTCCGCCATGCGGCGCAGCAGCTCCTGCAGGGAATAGGCGTCGGGCGTGGTGCGGTCGGTGTGGAGCACTTCATCGCCGATGAGGTTGGCGTTCGTGCCGATGAGACCGACCTTCGCGCCGAGCGTCTGCTCGAGCACATGCTTTAAGAGCGTGGTGACGGTGGTCTTGCCGTTCGTGCCGGTGACGCCGATCATGGTCAGCTCCCGGGACGGATGACCGAACCAGACGCAGCTGACCTCGGCGAGCGCCAGACGGCTGTCCTTCGTTTGAATGTAAGGCCCCTCCCCTTCCGGCACGTCCTCGCAGAGGACGGCGACGGCGCCTTTCTCGAGCGCCATGGGGATGAAGCGGTGCCCGTCGGACTCATAGCCCTTGACGGCGACGAAGAGGTCGCCGGGCTGCGTCGTGCGGGAATTGAAGCTGACGCCCCGGATCTCAAGCTCCGGGTCCGCGGTGCAGGAAAGCACAGCGGTCTCGCGCAGGAGTTCTTTGAGCTTCATGCGGGTATTCCTCCTGTCTTTTGTAGATCTTTCTTCTTTAATACTGGCCGAGCATGCTGGAATCGGTCGTGACCAATGTGACCTTGACGACGGTACCGTGCTCGACCTCGGTACCCTCGGGGATGTTCTGGGAGAGGACGCTCTGCGTCTCGGGACTGGTGACGGAGCTGCTCGTGGTCACGAAGAGGCCCATGCCCGCGAGCACGTCGCGCGCGTCGCGATAGGTGAGATACGAGAGATCGGGCATCTCCTCGAGATCCTCGGAGGGCTCTACATCGGTATAGAGCAGCACGGCGCTGCCGGTGGCGATCATGGCGCCGGTGCCGGGAAGCTGACGCGTGACGCGTCCGCCCTCGCCGAGCACGCGCACATTGAAGCCGCGCTGCGCGAGGAGGTTCGTGGCCTCCTCCACGGTCATGCCGGTGATGTTCGGCACGACCTGATCCATGAACTGCTTTTCCGCCGCCGTATACTGCGGCTCGACGCCGAGATACGGGAGAATATCGGCAAACATGCCCGCGACCGTGGGCGCGCCCATCTGACCGCCGGAGATGTACATGCCGGTCTCGCTGCTCGGGGTATCGAGCAGGACGAGGATGACGAGGCGCGGATCGTCCGCCGGAGCGACGCCGGCGAAGGAGACGATATATTCCTTCGGGCCGCCGGCGGCGTCCTGCGCGACCTTTTCGCTGGTGCCGGTCTTGCCGCCGATGCGGTAGCCGGCGACGTAGGCGTTATGTCCCGTGCCGTCCACGGGGTCGGAGACGACCTGCTCGAGGATCTTGCGCACCTCGGCGCTGGTCTCCTCGCTGACGACCTGACGGACGACGGTGGGCTCATTCGACTCAACGATGCGGCCGGAGGCGTCCGTGATCTCCTGCACGACATAGGGCTTCATGAGGTATCCGCCGTTGACGCAGGCGCTGATCGCCGTGATCATCTGCAGGGGCGTGACGGTGAACGTCTGGCCGAAGGAGGCGGAGGCGAGCTGCGAGAGGTTCTCGGGGTTGAAGAACGTGTTCTGGCTCCACCAGATGCTGCCGCTCTCGCCCGCGAGGTCGACGCCCGTGCGCGCGGTGAGCGTGGCGTCGGCGTCCTGCGTGAGATTGAGGAAGCCAAAGGCGTCGCAATAGCGATAGAAGGTGCGCGCGCCGACGCGCTGGCCGATGTCGACAAAGGCGACGTTGCAGGAGTGCTGCACGGCCTGCGTGAGCGTCTGGTCGCCGTGGCCGGCGGTGCGCCAGCAGTTGAGCGGCGTGGTGCGGCCGAGCACCTCGGTGCTGCCGCCGCAGAAAAAGTGCGTATCCTCGCTCACAACGCCCTCCTCGAGCGCCATGGCGAGCGTGATGATCTTGAACGTGGAGCCGGGCTCATAGGTATCAGACAGCGCCTTGTTGCGCCACTGGCGGAACATGGCGTCCGTGCGCAGCTCCTCGATCTCCTTGTCGGTATATTTGCGGGTTTTGACGGGGTTTCCTTCCTCGTCCTCCTCCTCGACGACGCCGTCCTCGATCGTCTCCTCGAGACGCGCCTCGGTATCCTCGGTGAGCGCCTGATAGTCGTTGGGATCGAAATTGCCGAGCGAGACCATGCCCTTGATGGCGCCGGTGTGCGGGTCCATGGCGATGGCGGCGGCGCCGTTGAGGATATCATAATCCTCGACCGCCTGCTTGAGGTTCTTTTCGAGGTAATACTGGATGTTCGCGTCGAGCGTGACCTTGACGTCGGCGCCCGCTGTCTCCTTGGTGTAATCCTCGTACTTGATGTTCAGCATGCCGATGGAGCTTTTGTCCGAAAGGCGCGTGACGCGGCCCATGCCGCCGGCGAGGACATTGTCATACTGGCTCTCGATGCCGGCAAGCCCGTCGTTGTCGATGCCGACATAGCCGAGCACATGCGCGGCGAGATCGCCGTAGGGATAATAGCGCTTGGAGTCGGGCGAGAGGACGATGCCGTTGCAGCCCTTGTTCGCGTTTTTATATTCGCGGATGGGCTCGGTGTCGGAGCGGTCGACCTTGCGGGCGACGATTTTGTAATAGGAATCCTGATCCTGCGCAAGCGACATGACCTGCTCATAGGTCACGCCGTAATCCGCGAGATTGTCCGCCAGGACGCGGGCGATGCCGTCGAGATCCCAGTCGTTTTTCACAATGTCCGCCGGGGAGAGAATGACGGTGTCCTTCGTGGCGCTCTTGGCAAGGATCTTGCCGTTGGAGTCCAGAATTGTGCCGCGCAGGGCGAGCACATTCTGCCGGACAACCGTCTGCTGAATCGCCTGCTGCTCATAATAATCCTGCTTGAAAATCATGAGATAACCAAGCCGTCCGAGAAGGAGTATAAAAGCGGCAATGCCGCACACTAAGAAAATCCATCGTGTGCGGCTGATCATTGTGTTATCGGCTCTCTGGGTGCTTGCGCGCCCGGTGGGTTGCACTGCCATGAAACGCTCCTTCCGAGGGAATGGGTCATCAACGATCTAAAACCTAAAGCATTATATCACGGCTGTCAACGGAAATATGCCAGGAGATCGGAGAGGACATCATCGAGCCGGTCGATGAATCCGTTGGAGCGGGAGCGCTCCAGAACGGCGACGGCGTGATCCTCGCTCTCGTGAGAGAGGAAATAGATCTGTTCATCACGCGGACGCTGCATGCCGAGCGTGGTGACAGCGTAGTCCTCCAGCTTGGTGAAGTTGAAGGCGGATTCGTATTCGATCTCGAGCTCGTCCTGCACCTGCTCCACGGCGCGCAGCTCGCTCTCGAGGCGGTAGACCTCCTGCTGTGCCTGCGTGATCTGCGTGCGGACCTGCAGCGACAGCGTCCAGACCACCAGCGCCATGAGGAAGAGGACGATCGCCGTCGGCGCGACGGCCATCACGCGGAATCTCGGGCGAAGCGCCGGCTGTGCCTGCGGACGGGTCTTCTGCTTTGGCTTCGGCTGAAGCTCGGGGGCTGCGGTGCTGTACCGCATGGTATCCTGACTGGGGCGCGACAAATCATAGGCCATGCTGTCTGGCATGACGGGGGTGCGTCTGCGCCGAGGCTGTTGAGGCTGTGCCATATCTGCCGCTCCTTTCCAAATCGTGATTTACTGTTTACATAATACTACATTCAGACATGTTCTGCAACCCTTAATTTCGCGCTTCTGGCTCTCGGGTTGGCAGCCTGTTCCTCCGGAGACGGGAGGATCGGCTTGCGGGAGACGCTCTTGAGCGTCTGGACAAAGCCGCAGGTGCACACGGGGAAATCGCGCGGGCAGGTGCAGCCGTCCTCACGGCGGCGAATGCCGTTTTTGACGATGCGGTCCTCCAGCGAGTGGAAGCTGATGACGGCGAGGCGTCCGCCGGGACGAAGCTTGTCGGGCGCGGTGTCCATCATGGTCTGCACGGCGCCGAGCTCGTCGTTCACTGCAATGCGGATCGCCTGAAACGAGCGCTTTGCCGGGTGCTGCTTTTCGCGCAGCGCGGCGGCAGGCATGGCGGAGCGGATGATCTCCACCAGCTCGAGCGTCGTTTCGATCGGTCTCTCCTGCCGGGCGCGGACGATGGCGGCGGCGATGCGGGGCGCGAAGCGCTCCTCGCCGTAGTCATACAGAATCCGCTTCAGCCGATCCTCCGGCCAGGTGTTCACCACATCGTGGGCGGACAGGCTTGCGCTGCCGTCCATGCGCATATCGAGCGGCGCGTCCTGCATATAGGAAAAGCCGCGGTGCGCCTCATCGAGCTGCGGCGAGGAGACGCCGAGATCGAAGAGCATGCCGTCCACGGCGTCGATGCCGAGGCGGTCGAGAATGGAGGCAACGTCGGAGAAGTTGCCGTGCACGAGCCGGACGCGCTCGCCGTACGGCTGAAGTCTCGCGCCGGCGCGCTCGATGGCGGTCTCATCGCGGTCGATGCCGATGAGCAGCCCCGTCGTAAGCCGCTTTGCGATCTCAGAGGAATGCCCGCCGAGGCCGAGCGTCCCGTCGACGTAAATGCCGTCGGGCTTGATTGCGAGCGCTTCGATGCACTCATTCAGAAGAACGGATATATGTTTCGGTTCCATAGCTTAAAACCCAAGCTCGTCCATGACGGCGGCGATGTTCTCCGGCGCGCTCTCAATGGCGCTGATCTTGTCCCACTCGGCCTTGTTCCAGAACTCGGCGTGGTTGTTCGTGCCGACGACGGTCACTTCCCTGCCGAGCCGGATCGTATCGCGCAGCGTCTGCGTGAGGAGGATGCGTCCCTGCGCATCGAGCTCGACCTTCGCGGCGTTGGCGAACATGGGACGGAGCTTGCTCTGCAGCGAATAGGGCAGCTCGTTGGCCTTGTCGCACAGGCGCTGCCAGTTCGCCTCGTTATACGCGCAGAGGCAGGGCTCGCGCGAGATGGTGACATAGAACGTGTCGCCGAGCTCCTCGCGGAGCTTGGACGGGATGAACAGACGGCCCTTGGCGTCCAGCGTATGTTGATAGGTGCCGGTCATGCTCTTCCCTCCCTCCGGCGGCATTTGCGGGTCCGGAAAAGCTGCATCGTGGTATTTGGATGCACTTTCCCCCATTTCACCCCACTTTGATGTTAGTATACCGTGTTTTCAGGGAAAAGGCAAGTGAAAATTCGGTGATTTCCGCAATTCTTTTCCGTGAAAAAAGCACAAAAATCCCCGACGGAAAAACCGTCGGGGATTCTCAGTTCATCGGATTTTGTTTTCAGCTTTTCATGTCAGGCGGGATCATGTCAAACATCCACTGCGCAAGCTCGTCGGACGTGAAATCGTGCTCGCCTCCCAGCCACTCCCAGACGACGCCGATGCTGCCGTAGACCAGAAACTTGACCTTGGCCTTGAGCTCATAGGTATGGTCGCGCTTCTGATACCGGTTCAGGCAGAAGCGATAGACATAGTCCTGAATATAGAGCAGCGGCAGATTCTGCGAGCGATCGGCGATGATGCGGAGATAGAACTGCTTTTTATCATAGAACGTGTTGAGCAGGCTCGACAAAAACTGCAGGTTCAGCTGGCTGCCGCACTCGGCAAAGACGCGGCTGGTATCCTGCATAAAGATCCATGCCACCAGATCATACTTATCCTGAAAGTGATAATAGAAGCTCTGCCGCTGGAGATTGCAGCGGCTGCACAGCTCGCTCACGCGGACCTCATCGAGCGATTTTGTATTCAGGAGCTCCTGCAGCGCCTTCGCCAGCGCCAGCTTTGTCCGGTCTTTCATGCGGCGTCCTCCCTTTCTTTCTCCGTTTAAACCAAATAGAAGATTGCAACGATAATTGACGATAAGAGCGGGGAGTTAACTGCTCAATATCGCCAAATCTGTTCAAAAAATAGCATCAATTGTGACACTTGTCAACAGTGTCCAATTTTACAAAGTGTGCCGTTCGTCGCAGATTTTTACTATTTTTTATTTTTGACAAGTTAGACGCATTCCGCAAAATATGTCCGGTAAATTGCTCTCAGTGCAGAAACCAGACAGTTTTGTGCAAATCGTACATTGACAGGAAAGTGACACAAGTTTATATTGAAAGATGCTTAATGCCGCCGGAGGCGGCAGCGGGAGACCCGAACTTTGGGGTGCATCTGCTCATGCAGTAGGGGACCTTCTTCCCCGAACCCGACAGCTAATCTCGTCAGCGTAAGAGGGACAAGGGCGCAGTGCGCCCGCAGTTTGCATGGCTCTTTTGCGCTGTCGATGAGACGGCGCTTTTTTGTTTCCCGCGAAAGCAGAAACGGAGACAATGGAAAAATGAAAGAACGGCTTCGCACGTTTTTCCTCGGCAAGCGGCTGGAGGACTCCAAGCTGAGCGACGAGAAATTCAACATTCTGTGGGGCATTCCGGTCTTTGCGAGCGACGCGATCTCCTCGGTGAGCTACGCGGGCGAGGAGATTCTTTTGGTGCTGATCCCGGTGCTGGGCATGGCGTCCTACAAGACCTTCCTCCCCATCGTGGCGGCGATCATCGGCCTGCTCGGGATTCTGGTGTTCTGCTACCGACAGACGATCGACGCCTATCCGCAGGGCGGCGGCGCCTATATCGTGGCGACGGACAATCTAGGCGAGACGCCGGGACTCGTTGCGGGCGCGGCATTGATCATCGGATACATCTTAACCGTCGCCGTGAGCGCCTGCGCGGGCGCCGCGGCGGTGACGAGCGCGTTTCCGGAGCTCCTGAAGTGGAAGGCGCTGATCGCGCTGATCCTCATCGCGCTGCTGACGTGGGGCAATCTGCGCGGGCTGCGCGAGAGCGCGGTCATGTTCGGCGTGCCGACCTATCTCTTCATCTTCACGATGCTGACGCTGATTGTCGTAGGTATTGTGCGCTATGCGTCCGGAAGCTATACGCCGCAGGAGGCCGCCATCGCTGCCTCGAGCTCGAAGGACATGCTGCTGTTTGTGATTCTGCGCGCCTTTGCCTCGGGCTGCACGGCGCTGACCGGCGTGGAGGCCGTCTCGAACGGCGTGCCGAACTTCCGCGAGCCTGCGCCGAAGAACGCCAAGAAGGTGCTCTACGCCATGGCGGGCTTTGTATGCATCGTGTTCTTCGGCGTGAGCGTGCTGATCAGCATGTACCGCATCGTGCCGAATGAGGAGGCCACGGCGGTGAGCCAGCTGGCTGAGGCCGTCTTCGGCAGCGGCAGCGCGCTCTACTACGTCGTGCAGGTCATGACCGTCGTGATTCTGACATTGGCCGCAAACACCGCCTTTGCCGGTCTGCCGCTTCTCATGGCGCTCATGGCCCAGGACGGCTATCTCCCCCGCCAGCTGATCTATCGCGGCAGCCGCCTGAACTTCTCCAACGGCATTCTCTTCCTCTTTGCCTCCGCCGCGATCCTCGTGATCGCCTTCAACGGCGACCAGCATCTGCTGCTGCCGCTCTATGCAGCCGGCGTGTTCCTCTCCTTCCTGTTAAGTCAGCTCGGCATGGTGCTCCACTGGGTGCGAAACCGCGGCTCTGGCTGGAAGACGAAGGCCTTCGTCAACGGCTTCGGCACGATCATCACCGGCATCACGCTCGTGATCATCGTGATGATGAAATTCCTGCAGGGCGCGTGGGTGACGCTGGTGTGCATCATCCTGCTCGTGTGGCTCATGCGGACGATCAAGAAGCACTATGACAAGGTGCGCGACGATCTGCGCATCGGCTCTCCGGAGGAGGCCGTCGCGCTCATGGGCCGCGGGCGCGTGGGCAAGCTGATACTGCCGGTGCAGAACGTGAACCGCTCGTTCGTGAAGGTGCTCAACTGCGCGAAGGATCTCGACTTCGACGAGATTGAGTTCTACCACATCTGCAGCGACGAGGAGAGCGCGATAAAGCTCAAGGCGCAGATCGAGCGCCTCGGCGTGCAGGGGAACTTCGTCTATGAGGTGACGCACTACCGCAACACGGAGGAGGTGCTCATGCGGCACATCGAGGCCGAGCACGCGAAGCTCGACGAGCACCAGCATCTGACCGTGATGATGCCGAACCTCGTGATGCAGAATCGCTGGGCGCGCGTGCTGCACAACCAGACCACGAAAACCATGATCAAGCGCATGGAAAAATACCGCAACGTGTATGTGTTCCAGATTCCGTATATCATTTGAAGACAGCACAAAGAAAAGCAGCTGCTTTGCCCCTTGCAAAGCAGCTGCTTTTCTCTCTTTTCGCTTTTTTACAACTTACGGGAGAAGATCGAGGATTGCGGACAGCCAACCGTCAGCATCGTGCTCACCGGCCAGACCGAGAATCCACATCGCAAGATTCAGACCAAAGTTTGCCATTACAATCATGCTCCTTTCGTTTGTTTATCAGCGATCGCATGGCTATATTAACATCATGTCGCTTATTTGTCAACACTTCTTGTCATTATTTGTAACACTTTTACAATTTGTTTACAGTTCTGTCCAAATGACACTAAAACCGGAAGAGAATCCCGGCGACAGCGGAGAGCGCGATGAAGGCGAGCGGGTGCCATTTCTTGGTCTGCTTGACGACATTGGTGAGGAGCCACACGACGACGGCGAGGACGATCGCCTTCCACTGGAAGACGGAGGCGATGGACGCCGCGTCCAGATGGATGAGCGAGATCTTCACGACCGACCAGCCCGCCGCGGCGATGAGGGCGGCGGAGGCGGGGCGAAGGCCGTAAAACGCGCTGTCGACCAGCCTGCTCTCGCGGAACTTCTTGAGGAAGGAGGCGATGATGAGAATGATGATGATATCGGGTGTGATGATGCCGAGCGTGGCGACGAGCGAGCCGATGACGCCCGCGGTGGTAAAGCCGACATACGTCGCCATGTTGATGCCGATCGGGCCGGGCGTGGACTCGGCGACGGCGATCATGTCCGCAATCTGCTGATGGGTGAACCAGCCGGTCTTATCCGAGATATCATAGATGAACGGGAGCGTGGCCAGTCCCCCGCCGACGGAGAACATGCCGGTTTTGAAAAACTCCCAGAACAGGCGCAGGAGGATCATGCCTTCACCTCCAGACGCTTGAGCAGAATGCCGGCAAGGGCGGCAATGATGACATAGATGACCGGCGAGAGATGCAGGAACACCGAGCCGAGAAACACGACGGCGAAGACGACGCCGGTTTTCCAGTCGATGACGGATTTCTTCCAGAGCTTGACGACGGCGTTGAGAATCAAAACGCAGACGCAGGCGCGGATGCCCGCGAAAGCGTGCTGCACGGCGGGGATATCCGCAAAGCCCTGGATGAAGGCGGCGATGACCGTGATGATGACAAGCGACGGGAACACGACGCCGAGCGTGGCGATAATGCCTCCCAGCGTACCCGCCTGCTTCTGCCCGGCGAAGGTGGCGGTGTTGACGGCGATGACGCCGGGGGTGCACTGACCGATGGCGTACCAGTCCATGAGCTCCTCCTCCGTGGCCCAGCCGCGCTTTTCGACCACCTCACGCTGCAGCGCGGGGAGCATGGCATAGCCGCCGCCGAACGTGGTGACGCCGACGATGGCGAAGGTATAAAACAGTTGCCAGAGTTTTTTCATTACATTTCCTCACAAGACAGCCCCCGGAAGCTCCGGGGGCTGCGGGTTCTGCATCAGGTTCAGCGCTTGAGCGTCTCGGCAAAAGCGTTATATTTTTCGATCTTGGCCTGCACGTCTGCAGCGTCGCTGCCCTGCGCGAGGATATAGATCTTGATCTTCGGCTCGGTGCCGGAGGGGCGCACGATGAAGGAGCAGCCGTCCTCGAGCTCGAAATACAGGACGTTGGAGCCGGACATGGGCGTGTTCTCCACCTTGCCGAGGCCGGGGACGTTCACGGAGCCGTCCTTATAGTCGCGCATGCGCAGCACCGCGGTGCCGGCAATGTCGGCAGGCGGGTTGGCACGCAGATCCGCCATGAGCGCGGCCATCTTCTCGAGGCCGTCGAGACCCGGCATGACCAGGTTGAGCGTCTTTTCACCGAAGCGGCCGTACTTCTCATACAGCGCCTCGAGCGCGTCGGCGAGGGTCATGCCCTTCTCGTGATAGTGCGCGGCCATCTCCACGATCATCATGGAGGCGGTGACGGCGTCCTTATCGCGGACGTAGTCGCCCATCATATAGCCGTAGCTCTCCTCGAAGCCGAGGACATACTGGTAAGCGTTGGTCTTGGCGTACTCGGCAAGCTTCTCGGCGATGAACTTGAAGCCGGTGAAGGTCTCGTCAAAGTGGACACCGTTGTCCTCGCAGATCTTGCGGACCATCTTGGTGGAGACGATCGTGCTCAGACCCGCGGCGTTCTTCGGGAGCGTGCCCTGCTCGCGGCGGGCGGTGATGATATAGTCCATCAGGAGGCAGCCCATCTGGTTGCCGGTAATGGTGTGATACTCGCCGTCCTTGGCGCGGACCATGACGCCGACGCGGTCGGAGTCCGGGTCGGTGCCGACGATGAGATCGCTGCCGACCTCCTTGGCCAGATCGACCGCCAGATAGAAGCCCTCGGGGTTCTCGGGGTTGGGGCTTGCGACTGTGGGGAACGAGCCGTCGAGCACCATCTGCTCCGGCACGGGGATGACGTGCTGCACGCCGAGGCGGTGGAGAGCTTCGGGCACGAGACGCCAGCCGCAGCCGTGGAACGGCGTATAGACGATCTTGAAGTTATCGGCCACGCGGCGGACAACGGCGGGATCGATGGACATCGCCATGACCTCCTTGAGGAAGGCCTCGTCGGTCTCCTCGCCGAGATACTCGATCAGCCCCTGCTGGAGCGCGGTATCGAAGCTCATGCGCTTAACGTCCTTGAAGATGTTGAGCTTCTTCATATAATCGGCGACCGCCGCGGCATGCTGCGGGGGCAGCTGCGCGCCGTCGGCCCAGTAGACCTTATAGCCGTTGTATTCCTTGGGGTTGTGGCTCGCGGTGACGTTGATGCCCGCCTGCGCGCCGTAATGCAGCACGGCGTAGGACAGCTCCGGCGTGGGACGCAGCGCGTCGAACACGCGGACGTGAATGCCGTTGGCGGCCATGACAGCGGCGGCCTCATGCGCGAAGACCTCGCTGTTGATGCGGCAGTCATAGCAGACGACGACGCCCTTTCTGCAGGCCTCGGGACCCTCCGCCTTGATGACCTCGGCGAACGCCTGCGTCGCGTGGCGGATGACATGCACGTTCATGCGGCGCAGACCGACGGCCATCTCGCCGCGCAGTCCGGCAGTGCCGAACTCCAGCGGAGCGAAAAAGCGGCTTTCGATCTCCTTGGGGTTGTTCTCAATGGCCTTGAGCTCCTCCCATTCCGCGGTGCTGAGGGCGGGGCTGTCTAACCAGCGCTGATACTCTTCCTGATAACTCATTGGATTTCCTCTCCTTCCAATTCATCTTCATCATCTTCGCTCTCAAGAAGAGCGATTGCGTCTTGCAGTAGGGTTTCGGGGACATATATTTCCGTGCCGAAGCCGGACATGCCGAGCACGACCTTGCCGAACTCCCCGCTGTGGGGATATCGGGTCAGGCAGGGAATGCCGTAGGCCTCGAGCATATTCACCAGAAGTCGGTCTTCCAGATCCACCTGACCGCACTTGGTCAGAAACGCGGGCGTGACCGGCTCGCCCTCCGGCGTGGTCGGCCAGCGCTCGAGCAGATCGCGGCGGCTGTCCCTCCCCCAGGAGAGATGCAAATCGCCGGGCACCTTGTCGGGAAACTCGGGCTTGATGGAATCGTCTCTCATGATGCTTCTCCTATTTGTGATATTGGGAACCATTCAGGATGGTAAACGCGCGGTAAATCTGTTCGGCGAGCATGACGCGCGCCAGATGGTGCGGAAACGTCATCGCCGACATGCTCAGCCGCAGCGACGACGCTGCCTTGACGCGCTCGCTCAGACCGAACGAGCCGCCGACGATGAAGCACAGGTGCGACGTGCCGGCGTTCTGCAGCCGCTCGACGTACGCCGCGAGCTCCGGGCTGGAAAGGCTCTTCCCTTCCACGCACAGGGTGACGACCGCGGCGCCCTTCGGAATGCGGCGGAGAAGCTCCTGCGCCTCGCGCTCGAGCGCGGCGTCGATCTCCTTTGGCGCGGGGCGGTCGGGCAGGCGCTGCTCCGGAATCTCCTGCAGGTCAAAGCGGCAGAAGGCGCCGAGGCGCTTTTCATATTCGGCAAAGGCGGCAATATAATGCTTTTCGCGCATCTTGCCGACGCAGAGAATCGTTACAGAGAGCATGGCGCGCTCACTTTCACCTCCACCGGGAGCGGGCCGCATTCAGGCGCGGCGGCAAGCTCCGGCTGCAGCAGCTCCGGCAGCGCCTCTCTGAGCGCGGCGGAGACAGTCTGGAGCGCCTTGGCGGGGGTATTGTTATGGCGGCTGATGTGGCCGAGGATGAGGCTCCGCGTGCCATTGGCGCAGAGCGTGACGGCGAGCTCCGCCGCGTCCTCATTGGAGAGATGGCCGAACTCCGAGCGGATGCGCCGCTTGAGATACGGCGGGTATGGGCCATGGAGGAGCATGTCCACATCGTGATTGGACTCGATCAGCGCGAGATCCGCGCCGCAGAGCCCCTCGATAACGTCCTCCGTGACGACGCCGAGATCGGTGCAGAGCCCGAAGACCCCCTCCGGGGTCTCAACGCGCCAGCCGCAGCTTTCGGACGCGTCGTGCATCGTCGGGATCGGGGTAACAGTCGCCTCGGACAGCTGAAAGCCGTCTCTCGGCGCAGCTTCAAACCGGCTCTCATGCTCGCGCAGGATCGCGCGGAGCATCTTCGCCGTGCCGGGCATGGCATAGACCGGGCAGGCGCACTGGCGCAGCAGCACCTGCAGGCCGCTGATATGGTCGGAATGATCGTGCGTGATCAGGATGGCGGTGAGATCGCTCGGCTCCGTCCCCTCGGCGCGCAGCATCGTGCGCACACGGCGGGCGGAGATGCCCGCGTCGATCAGGAGACTGCCGCCCTCCCATTGCAGGAGCGTGCTGTTGCCGGTGGAGCCGCTGGCGAGAGCGACGGCTCTCATTTCTCCTCGTCCGGCGTGCGCTCGAGCGTGATGTCCGCGCCGACGCTGCGCAGCTTCTCCACGAAGTTTTCATAGCCGCGCTCGATATACTTGATGTCGACGACCTCGGTGACGCCCTCGGCGCAGAGGCCGGCGATGACCATCGCCGCGCCCGCACGGAGATCGCAGGCGGCAACCTGCGCGCCGGTGAGCTTTTCGACGCCGTTTACGACGGCAAAGCAGCCGTCGACCGAGACGTCCGCGCCCATCTTGCGCAGCTCGTTCATATACTTATAGCGATTGTCATAGACGCCCTCGGTGATGCTGCTCGTACCGCCCGCGAGACAGAGCGCGGTGCTGATCTGCGGCTGCATATCCGTGGGGAAGCCGGGATACGGCAGAGTCTTGACGCTCACGGGACGCAGACGCCCGTTGGAGCGGACGAGGACGGTGTCCTCCCCTTCCACGACGGTGACGCCCATCTCGCGCAGCTTCGCGCTGATGCACTCGAGATGGCGGGGGATGACGTTGAGGATGCGCACCTCGCCGCCGGCGGCGGCGCAGGCGGTCATGTAGGTGCCGGCCTCGATCTGGTCGGGGATGATGCTGTAGGCGCCGCCGTGGAGATGCTCCACGCCGTAGACCTTGACGGTGTCGGTGCCGGCGCCGCGCACATCCGCGCCCATGGAGTTGAGGAAGTTCGCGAGGTCGACGATATGCGGCTCGCGGGCGGCATTTTCGATGATCGTGCGGCCGCGCGCCTTGGAAGCGGCGATGATGATGTTCATCGTCGCGCCGACGGAGACCTTGTCGAGATAGATCTTCGAGCCGTGGAGCTTGCCGTCGGGCGTGTTGGCATAGACAAAGCCGTCCTTGATATCGACCGTGGCGCCGAGGGCCGTCATGCCCTTGACGTGCTGGTCGATCGGACGCAGGCCGAAGTTGCAGCCGCCGGGCATGGTGGTCTTCGCCATGCCGAAGCGCCCGAGCATCGAGCCGATGAAATAATAGGACGCGCGGATCTTCTGCATGAGCTCATACGGCGCATCGACAAAATGCGCGTCCGTGCAGTCGATCTCCACGGTGGAGCCGTCGATGCGGTCCACCTTGGCGCCGAGCCCCTCGAGAATCGTGAGGAGCATGTCCACATCGCTGATCTGCGGAATGTTCTCCAGACGGCAGACGCCCTCCACGAGGAGGACCGCCGGTATGATTGCAACGGCCGCGTTTTTCGCGCCGCTGATCGGAATTTCGCCCTGCAGCGGTCGACCGCCGCGGATCACATACTTATCCATCTTACACCTCTCGCCTGTTTCGTGCGAAACATCTATCTAAAAATTCGGAATATGCTTATCACATACTATACCCATCTTAAGGATACTCCATGAGTGTATCATAATCCGGGCAGAAAAGCAATACTCACTCGGTGAGCAGGCGCGTCTTGAGCACGGCAACGGCGGTTTTCGTATCGGGCAGGCTGCCTCTGAGCGCGAGGTCCGTGAGCTCCTGCAGACTGTGCTTCTCCACCGTGAGAAACTCCCCCGCGTCCGGGTGCGCGGCACCGTGGCGAAGGTCCTGCGCGAGATAAATGTGCAGCACCTCGCTGTTGTAGCCGGGTGAGCAGTAGTGGCGGCCGAGGTAGGTGAGCCTTCCCGCCTCAAGGCCGGTCTCCTCCGAGAGCTCGCGCCGCGCGGCCGTCTCCGGCTCCTCGCCGGGCTCGAGCTTCCCTGCCGGCACCTCGAGCAGCGTTTCGGAAAACGGATAGCGATACTGGCGCACACACCAGACCGTGCCGTCATCCTCGAGCGGCAGCACGGCGACGCCGCCGGGGTGCTCCACGACCTCGCGCAGCGCCATCGACCCGTCCGGCAGACGGGCATAGTCCAGGCGGGTATTGACAATGATGCCGCGATAGCTGTTGATGGTTTTGACGCGTTCTTCCTCCAGACGCATGGCGGCTTCCTCCTTTGATCATTCGGTTGACTCATTTTACCACATTTTCCGAAACATTGCCACACGATGAGCAGATAAACGAAAGCGGGGCTTTACATTTGCGTGAAGTTCGCTGTTATGAATATTGTAATGAAGCCGGGTTTCGTGTATAATACATCAGAAAAATTTGAAATTCGAGAGACAAGGAGTTCTATCCAATGGACGAAACTTCCAGAAACTTTATCGAAGCCTTCATTCAGGAGGACATCGGGCCCGGCGGCCGGTTTGAGGGTCAGCGCGTGCACACCCGCTTCCCGCCCGAGCCGAACGGCTATCTGCACATCGGCCACTGCAAGGCGCTGTGCATCGATTTCGGCACGGCAGAGCGCTTCGGCGGCCTGTGCAATCTCCGCATGGACGACACGAACCCCTCCAAGGAGGACAACGAGTTCGTCGAGGCCATTCAGGAGGACATCCACTGGCTCGGCTTTGACTGGGGCGACCGGTTCTTCTTCGGCTCGGACTACTTCGAGCAGGACTACGAGTTCGCCGTGGAGCTGATCAAAAAAGGTCTTGCCTACGTTTGCGAGCTGACGCCGGAGCAGTTCAAGGAATACCGCGGCGACACGAACACCCCCGCCAAGAGCCCGTGGCGCGACCGCCCGATCGAGGAGAGTCTCGATCTCTTTGAGCGGATGCGCAACGGCGAGTTCCCCGAGGGCAAATACACGCTGCGCGCGAAGATCGATCTCGCGAGCGGCAACTTCAACATGCGCGACCCGGTGCTCTACCGCATCCGCTATATCGAGCATCACCGCCAGGGCAACAAGTGGTGCATCTACCCGATGTACGATTTCGCGCACCCGATTCAGGATGCGCTCGAGGGCGTGACGCACTCTCTCTGCTCGCTGGAGTATGAGGATCACCGCCCGCTGTATGACTGGGTGATCAACAACGTGTCCGTCCCCTCCAAGCCGCGGCAGATCGAGTTCAGCCGCCTCGGCATCAACTACACGGTCATGTCCAAGCGCAAGCTGCGCCGCCTCGTGGAGGAGGGCATCGTCTCCGGCTGGGACGATCCGCGCATGCCGACGCTCTGCGGACTGCGCCGCCGCGGGTACACCCCGGCTTCCATCCGCAATTTCACCGACCGCATCGGCGTCTCGAAGGTGCCGAGCACGGTGGATTACAGCTTCCTCGAGCACTGCCTGCGCGAGGATCTGAACGACCACGCCCAGCGCGCCATGGCGGTGCTGCGCCCGGTGAAGCTCACGATCACGAACTACCCCGAGGGCGAGAGCGAAATGGTCGAGGTCGAGAACAACCCCAACGACCCTGAGGCGGGCAAGCGCCTGGTCTCCTTCTCCCGCGAGGTTTTCGTGGAGGCGGACGACTTTCTGCCCGAGCCGGTGCCGAAATACAAGCGTCTCTACCCCGACGGCCCCGAGTGCCGTCTGAAGGGCGCGTATCTGATCCGCTGCACGGGCTACCGCAAGGACGAGGACGGAAAGATCGTTGAGATCTTCGCGACCTATGATCCCGAGAGCCGCGGCGGAGACCCTGCCGACGGCCGCAAGGTCAAGGGCGCGACGCTGCACTGGGTGGACGCGAACTGCTGTGCCGACGCCGAGGTGCGCCTCTACTCCAACCTCTTCGCGGACGAGGATCCCGAGGGCGACGGCAAGGACTATATCGAATGCATGAACCCCGATTCGCTGGAGATCCTCACAGGCTGCAAGGTGGAGAAGATGCTCGAAAAGGCAGAGGCTCCCGCGAGCTTCCAGTTCCTGCGCCTCGGCTACTTCGCCGTGGACAACAAGGACTCCACGCCGGA